>JAEINY010000152.1 GCA_016342595.1 Marinilabiliaceae bacterium | reverse complement strand
GTATAGGTCTGTTCCGGATTTTCAGGTTTTAGTTGAAAGGTCAAAGTGGTGGCATCGCCCATTTTTAATTGGTTGAGGTAGAGTTTATCATCAGCTGAAATCAGGTTAGTCACATCGCGCTGATGATGATCTGTTGCAGACGAACAGCTAAACGAACGTTGAGTGGTGGCCGTATAGGGTGTAAAATCAATGCCTGCCTGATCAATCTCCCAAAAGTATTTACCCCATTCCAATTTAACCCGTAAGGTTTGTCCCATAGCGTGATCCAGGTTAATGAGCAGCACATCCTGTTTAAACTGCATTGGTCCGGTCATGCGGTAATGGTCGTGCCATTCCCAATGGTCATATTTCCAGATGTATACTGAAATGGGAATGCCCGCCTTCAAGGCCCATTGTTCTAGTTCATCGGAGTTTAAATGCTGTTGTTTTTTTTGCCAGTGTTTGTATTTGCGACCCCACAACTGATAATACTGACCAATGATATGATCGAGCCAAAAGCTATTTTTGGCATTAATCACCAATTTGGCGGATGTACTGTTTTCAGGGATCGTGTATTCAAGGATGAGGCCGTCATTGCTCATGTTACTAACATCTCCTGAGAACCGCTTTTCATCTTTATCGGCGATGAGGGGAAGGACATTATCACCGGTTAATGTCAAGGCCTGAGCAGGGGGCTCTATTTTGCTAATGGCCTGTATCCGATGGTATTTATCGATCAATACATCAACCGCTTTCGGATGTTGGATGCGAATGACTTCCAGTAGATTGGTATATTGCTGTTCAAAGACTTCATTACTGAGGCGCAATTGAAATGCGTTATTCACTTTTGATACGCCAGATAATGGTAGATAATCATGCCGTTCGATGGGGGCATGATTGGCACCACTGTATATTTCACCAATTAAAGGCTGGTCGGGTGCCTGTAAATCATATACAAAAGGGCAGTGTTTTGAAACAGAGGCAATGTTATCAGATGTGAGTTGATTGAGTAGCATGGCTAGTTTGACAGGATAGAGAGTACTCAATGGTTGTCCGTCCGGGGCAATGATTTGTTGAATGGCAGCATGCGGAATTTGTCCTTCAGGAACATTACCGGTTTGATCCTGAATAATCAATGCATTGGTATGAATGACGAAATGAGTTGTTGTTTGTTGCGAGGGGCGTAGCTTTTGAAACTCACCGGTAATAAAGCCCCTTCGCTCATCAAAGTTGGTCAGTCGATACAGATCAGATTGGTATTTGACGTAAATGGTGGATAAATCGGTTGGATCACTTTGCTCATTAGTAACGTAACAGTGTCGGTAACCGGTACAATTTGTTAGCAGCATCAATGAAATAATTGCTGTTACCAGCTGTTTGGATAGTTTATGAAAGGATGTCATGGCGTTACTAGTTTAAGTTACGGTAGTAAATACCATCTCATCAGAAGCGTAAATCACCTCCGAACGGGTTCCATCATTACAATCATTGATAAGTTATTTGTTTGTCTCGCCACCTATCAACCACACGAAAAAAGTGCCTCACACACTCTTTTTTCAAGGAATATCCAACAAAAATACAGGGGAGGAGGGTGGCTTGTCAACCATTTGGACGTTCAATTTGGTAAACAGCCTCTGGTGATTGATGGGCTGATAATCTGGAGCGATAAAACCCCAGGCTTCAGCCTGGGGGCAGAACCGACAGGGAGTTGAGCAGCCACCTCTTATCTCAAAACAAAATACAGACCGGAGTAGCTGCTTCACACTCATCCACAAATGTGAGAGAGCCGGTCTCCTTGTTGCGTTGAAACGATACGATATTGTTGGTTTTTTGATTAGCCACCAACAAATAATCACCATCAGCTGATAAAGTGAAATTGCGCGGGAAATCACCACGGGTAGACGCATGACCCACGGATACCAAAGCACCATTCTTTTTATTGATGGCAAAGATAGCAATGCTGTTGTGTCCGCGGTTGGAAGCATACAGAAACCGACCATCTTGTGTCATGTGAATATCGGCACAGTAACTGGGTTGATCATAGCCTTTGGGCAAAGTCGATACAGATGTTTGTAGGTAATAGGTTCCGGCGTCATCTTTTTTTACCAGCGAAACAGTGCAATCCAGTTCATTGACCACATACACCCAGTTATTATTGGGATGAAACGTCAGGTGGCGCGGTCCGGCACCCTTTGTCATGGCTAGCTTTTGAGGATCACGTGGTGTCAGTACACCCTGTTTCTGATCCAGTTCTGAAAACCACAGTTCATTGGTGCCTAAATCAACCGCCATCACATCATCACTCTCCGGTACAAACCAGGCCGAATGGGCATGTGGCCCTTGTTGACGATCGGTACTACCTTGACCACTGTGTTGCTGCAGATCCAGCAGATCACTTAACCGGCCATCACTTTTGTCTATTTTTAAGAGGCCCACATTACCGCCGGTATAATTAGCCGTCAATATATATCCCGATGCGTTAATGCTAACATGGCAGGGATGTGCACCACCCGAGGAGCTACGACTAATAAAAGTTAAGGAATCCTCTGTGATCTTCCATGATTCTACCGAACCCATATGCTGTTCATTTTGTATTTCATTGACCGCTACCAGGTATTTACCATCACTACTTTTGGCCAGGTAAGAGGGATTCTTACTTTTCGCTACGAGTCCACCCGCACGCATCGTACCATCCGGTAAGAGTTCATATTTATAAATACCCTCACTCTCTCCTTCGGTATAAGTCCCTACATAAAAAGTATCGCTTGGCTGTTCCTTTGTGCTTGTTTTGGGTTTCATCTGACAGGCTGTCAGAATAACAAATAAGCATAATGCAATTCGAGTGATCATGTGGTAGTTTTTAATGGTGAATAGAGTTGGCAAGATAGGAAGATATCCATAAAATAAATGTCTTTTTACGTGTGTAACCAGACAATTATTCATTGACTTCTTTGCGAATACGTGTTAATTTGAAGAGTGCTCTGAATACCCTGGTGAGAAAGTTTTTAAATGTTCCTGATAATTAACTTAAAAAGAAACAGCTATGAAACTAGTATGGAGATTGAAATGGATGATAATGGTACTGGCTGTATGTTTGATGGTACCAATGGGAAGTTGTAGTGATGATGATGATGATAACGGAAATGGCACTCCCACTCCTGATTTGACCGGTATCTGGACATATATTGGTGATGGCATGCGACAGACATTTGTGGTGACTGAAAATACGATCAAGGTGACAATTGAAACAGATGTTTTTGAGGATTGGCTTACCTACAGACTTGTTGAAGGTAACTACACCACAGATGGTGATAATATGCAAATTACAATTACCCGAATTGGGACGCCCAATGCAGATCTGACCGGAAGCACTTATTACACCAAAGATGATGCGGAATGGGCAGCCATGCTGCTTAGTTTAGAAATGACAGATGAGGTGCTTGATTTTATTTTTACTGTGGCCGGCGATAAACTCACGCTGAAGGAGGATATTGATGATGATGGCGAAGTATATACCAAAGGTTCAGAGGCGGTAACACCAGTTTACCAAGCGAATTGGGCACAAACCTTCTTGGATGATGAAGGTGAGAAAAAAATGAATCTGACGGTAGGAGCGGTTAATTTCATGATGTCTATGCAATTTAATGCGCAAGTGGCATGGATTACAGTCATAATCGGGGAAGGGTCAATTGATGTGAATGACGAATTAAAGGTTGTGACTGTTTACCTTACTCGTGTGGGGGTGCTGAATCCTCAAACCAATGAAATGGAATATTATGAACCAGATGATCCGGGATGGGATGATGCTTTGACCAATGGGATAGGTATGCCGGAGTCATTTAGTCTTAAATGGTCTGTTTCAGGGGATGAACTCACAGCGATCATTGATATGAATGGTGATGGGGTGTATGATGAAGACGGTGAGGTGTACACTCGGGTTGTTTAATTAAAAGCCTGCAGAGAGTGCCGGATGGGTTATATTCATCCGGCTTTTTTTGTGGCGATATTTCATCATGCTATCAGGTCAAGAATCATATATCAAAAACATATAATCATAAATCCCCTACCTCTTCATCCCGTATCACACGAATGCCATTTTTCACCAGCAATTCGGCCGTTAAGCCATTACCGGGCACCAAGCGTCCTGAAAAAGTACCATCATACACCCGGCCCAAACCGCACGACGGACTGCGTGACTGTAACACCACCGTGTCTATCTCCAGTAACTGAGCTAGTGCCAGGGTTTTTTGCGCCCCTTTCTCAAAAGCTTCGGTGACATTTGCACCATCCTTACTGATGACTTTAAGTACTTCACCCTCAGTAACCATCTCACAGCAGGGGCGTGGAATATCCAATCCGCCCATCACTTCCGGACAAACAGGTAAGGCTCTGCCTTCTCTCACCAACTGAGCAATGGCCTCTACTGTTGAATGCTTGCCATCGTAACGACAATTAACGCCTGCCAAACAGGCGCTCACTAATATTAGTCTGGACATGTTGTTCTGTTTTGTGCACAAAGATAGTGAAAGATCAAAGGTTGGATTTCAACGATTAGGGAAAACCCCTCGTTATCGTATTCTGATAGAACTCTGGTTAAAAACAAATGTTCCCCATGTTTTAGTGGCTTAATATCTGTTAAGAGAACGTGTTCCTGAATTTACAGGTTCAGTTATTGGGGTGGATGAAGACCTGCCTGAAAAATTACAGGATGAAAATGAGGGGTGGGTATGCCCGTGTGAAGTTTTCCGGTGTGTTCATCACATCGCTGAACAGGTGCTTGAATCTATTTTAGGATGAGTTAGGTGACTGAATGGGTTCCCAAAAAAGTTAGGGATGAGAACATGAGTTATGAACAGGTGCCTGAAATATTTAGGTGTGTTCGTAGGGGGGTGGAACAAGTGCCTGAATTTTTTCAGGGTATGCTTATGTGGCATGAATGAGAGTCTGAAAAATTTCAGGATGGAAATAGGGGGATGAAAGGCAGGCTAAAATTCTTCAGAACTGTCATCAGGAAGTTAAAGCAGTCGTCTGATATTTTCAGGTAGGTGTTTCGGTTATTCAATGCTTGTAAAAGAAGGTATAGGGGGTTGATTCCGGGGTCGATGAGTAGCCGGTTTTTTGTCATGCAGGAGATCGTGATGGTGTGAAAGGATCTTTAATACCAATTAAATATCAAATTGCGCTGGTATAATGCCGATACATAATCAAAGGGCGTTTAGAAGTGAAACGCACTAAAGGCGCATTTTGATTAGAAAGCGGTATAACTTTGATGAACGATTATTTTTCATTGATGAATACTTCAATTCGCTAGCCCATTTGCTTAAATAAATAGATAACAGGTAGGCATAACCATCTGCCGTTATTTTTATATGTGCTTGTTTCTTCTTAACTTTTTTGTATAAACCATTAAAAAGCTATGAGTTATGATTAAACCTATCTTATATGCATTGCTTACCAAAGAGGAATTTTACACTCTTACTAAACGCATCCTGCAAACCATTCAGGTCTCAGAACTTGATGAGCCTGTTAAAGTGTTGTTAACCGGTCGCATTGGGGCACCTTTACAGATTTATGAAGCATCCTTAAACCGCGACAATGGCAATCCGCTTACCAAACGGGTGGAAGAGAAAGATGCCATCCGCGATCACCGTTTCCTGGGTTTACGCGCACAAGTAGAGGCGCATACCTACCATTGGGAAGCCCCCAAACAAGAGGCGGCCAAAACGCTGATGGAGATTATCCGGCGTCATGGCTGGGGCTTGCACAACTCAGGGTATAAGAAGCAAACAGCTCAACAGGGGGCATTGATTCAGGAGCTGGAAACAGAGCCTGCTTCCTCGCATTTACAGAACTTGGCATTGGAAGAGTGGTTTGAGCAGATGGTTGCTGCGGGGCAGGACTTTGAACGGATACTGCAGGATCGGGAGGCCGCGGATAGCCGTCAGGTGGTGACTTTGGTCGACAGCCGTAAAGCCCTCTACAACGATTTGCAGGCTACCCTCAGTTACGTGGAGAGCCAAATGGCCTTTGCACCAACAGAGCCGTTACAACAACTGATCAATACTATTAACGAAATAATTACGGGGGTGACCAGCACCGCCAAAGCGCGTCATACCCGTCGTCAAAGCGAAGAAGCCGTGCCTGAATAGGATAATTCTCATATAGAATCAGTCAGGTGCTCTTCTGCCAGATGCTTTACGATCGTTCACGTATTTTTTATTTTCCCCTCCTGAAAGGATTAGGAGGGGTGATTTTCATTGAGCTGTCAATGAAAATCGGGGTGGTTTGGTTTTAATTGCTAAAATAATTGGTGATAAGACCACCCCGTCAGCCAATTCAAAAAAAATGAATTGGCTGCCACCTCTCCTTGAAAAAAGGAGGGGAATAAAAAAAAGAAGATTGTTCGGTTTGAATGATGTGAAAGTGTTTCACGGGGAATGGTTAATTTTCTTTCACTACCTGAAATCAAGTTTCATAGAAACTCAGTCTGGTAACCTATTTGGCAGATGCTTTGTGCCCGGTCACGTTTTTTTAAATTCCCCTCCTGAAAGGATTAGGAGGGGTGATTTTCATTGAGCAGTCAATGAAAATCGGGGTGGTTTGGTATTAATAGCCAATATAATTGGTGATAAGACCACCCCGTCAGCCAATTCAAAAAAATGAATGGGCTGCCACCCCTCCTTGAAAAAAGGAGGGGAATAAAAAAAAGAAGAAGGTTCGGTTTGAATGATTGGAAAGTGTTTTGCAGGGAATAGTTAATTTTCTTTCACTACTTGAAATCAAGTTTCATAGGAACTCAGTCTGGTAACCTATTTGGCAGATGCTTTATGCCCGGTCACGTTTTTTTAAATTCCCCTCCTGAAAGGATTAGGAGGGGTGATTTTCATTGAGCAGTCAATGAAAATCGGGGTGGTTTGGTATTAATAGCCAATATAATTGGTGATAAGACCACCCCGTCAACCAATTCAAAAAAAATGAATGGGCTGCCACCCCTCCTTGAAAAAAGGAGGGGAATAAAAAAAAAGAAGAAGGTTCGGTTTGAACCTGACATAAAAAAAAGTGAACAATCAGTTAAGTTATTTGGCCAGAAGATTTCTTCTTAAAATCAAGAATATCCTGAATTATCTGTTCAGGATATTCAAACACAAACCGGTTCTCGTAACGCAAAACATGAATGTCATGAGTACTCAGGTACTGGTCTCTTTTTTGATCATAGGCCTCCTGGTAACGATGCACCTCACCATCCAGTTCAATGGCTAGGTTCAGGGCCGGACAATAGAAGTCCATGATATAGTTAGCGAACGAATGTTGTCGTCGGAATTTTAATCCATCTATTTGTTTTCCTTTGAGTAGGTTCCAAAGGGTGGCTTCAGCCGAAGTGGAATGGTTACGCAATTGTTTGCGGAACTTCTTCAGGTAAGTGCGATTATTGAGCATTTTATTAATAAGTTAGGAAGTTTTGGGGAAATTTTCAAGAAGGGTGATAGGACCACCCCGTCAGCCAATTCAAAAAAATGAATTGGCTGCCACCCCTCCTTGAAAAAAGGAGGGGAATAAAAAAAAGAAGAAGGTTCGGTTTGAATGATGTGAAAGTGTTTCACGGGGAATAGTTAATTTTCATTCACTATTTGAAATCATGTTTCATAGGAACTCAGGTTGGTAATCTTCTGCCAGATGCTTTACGTCCGGTCACGTATTTTTTATTTCCCCTCCTGAAAGGATTAGGAGGGGTGCCGAAGGCGGGGTGGTTTGGTTTTAATTACCAAAATAATTGGTGATAGGACCACCCCGTCAGCCAATTCAAAAGAAATGAATTAGCCGCCACCCCTCCTTGAAAAAAGGAGGGGAATAAAAAAAGAAGAAGGTTCGGGTTGAATGATGTGAAAGTGTTTCACGGGGAATGGTTAATTTTCATTCACTATTTGAAATCATGTTTCATAGGAACTCAGGTTGGTAATCTTCTGCCAGATGCTTTACGTCCGGTCACGTATTTTTTATTTCCCCTCCTGAAAGGATTAGGAGGGGTGCCGTAGGCGAGGTGGTTTGGTATTAATTACCAAAATAATTGGTGATAAGACTACCCCGTTATTTCGTTTGTGGTTACCTTTAAGGTAGGATATATCATTATTATGAAACCATTCTATACCCGGCGCTGCTGGATCAAATCCGTTTCTTACTGCATGGCCTATCTTAATTTGCCAAAGTGCTTGTTACAAGCCCAAACCCACCTAACTGATTTTAGAAAAAACAGAGCGATGAAACCTGATATACCTAAATCGTTTGTTCCGGGATATGTGAAGCTGCACGAAAGCGGGGTGCTTAAAAACAGGGGAGAGATACTCTGGGCCATCATGGAAAATTGTCGGCTCTGTCCGCGTGAATGTGATAAAAAACGCACGGAGGGAGAAAAAGGTATTTGTCAGGCTTCCGATCAGCTGGTTATTTCTTCGCACCATGCCCATTACGGTGAAGAAGAGCCATTAGTAGGAACAGGGGGATCGGGTACTATCTTTTTCAGCCATTGTTCATTGCGTTGTGTCTTCTGTATTAACTGGGAAATCAGCATTGAGGGGCAAGGTTTTAAAAGCTCTGTTCGTCAGTTGGCGAATATGATGCTGGATCTTCAGGAAAGAGGGTGTCATAACATTAATGTGGTCACACCTACTCATTATGCACCGCACATTGTTCTTGCACTCGATATCGCAGCGGGTAAAGGCCTCCGGCTTCCGTTAGTTTATAACACTTGCGGCTGGGAGCGGGTAGACATCTTACAATTATTAGATGGTATAGTAGATATTTACTTGCCCGATTTTAAATATTTCGATCCTAAAATGGCCCATAAATATTCAGAGGAGGCCGATGTCTATCCTGAACGCACCAAAGCCGCACTTCTGGAGATGAACCGGCAAGTGGGCACTGCTCACCCTGCTCCGGATGGGCACATGTACCGGGGATTGATGATACGGCACCTGGTCATGCCCAACAATGTTAGTGGTACCAAAGAAGTTATTGACTGGATTGCCAATAATCTGCCCAAAGACACTTATTTGAATCTGATGTCGCAATATCGGCCGATGCACAAAGCCTATAAATATCCAAAAATAGCCCGATTGATCACCGTGGCTGAATACCGGGCGGCTATTCAACACGCTGTTAGAGCCGGGTTGACAAACCTGGAAATACAGGGGGGATGACAGGGGGGTATTGTGTCTCACGGAGAAAAAAGTAACGCAGAGTTACGTGAAGAAGACATACAGCCAAACCATAAACTTTAGTTATTTTTAATCCGCCGGCACATACTCCGGATCCCATGCTTCCTCGAAGTAAGGTTCATCCACGGTTTGTTGTCCCTTCTGAATGAATTCAGCCAGAGAATCCACGTTTATATGGACATCACTTTTTTTAAGACCATTTAATTTTTTGAGTTCAAACAACGGATTCAGTCCCACTTGCTCAAATAGCTTACATAAGGTAGGGTGGCTGTTGAAATCGGTATTTAAAAAAGTACTGAGCCGGTCAATCTGCCAATAGCTGATATCATGCTTGGCCAGACCCGATAACCGTTCCAGCTCATTACCTTCAGGCGTGTTGTGGTGGGTGAGAAACAGAAAAGTTCGGATGATCACTCGACTACCTACAATCTGACCGACGAAATAACCAATTTTGATTTTATTTACTGTGTAGGCAAACAGCAGTTTGTTACAATAAATGATGAAATCTTTTCGTCTTAGAAAAGCGTAAATCAAATTCGTCATGTTTTCACTATACTTAAATATGTCACAGCGCTCTTCCAGCCGGTGTAAAACATGTGCCTGCATGCAAATGGGCAGATGGGTTTTGGTTCCTTTATAGTAATCGTAATCCTTCATCCATTTGGCAGGTAAATAAAGCCACGCCATGTCGCTGTTAATCTGCGGATAGCCTAGTTGAAAAACCGGACGGCGGGAGCCATCCAGCATCACGTTCCCATAGCGGGGTTTATGTTTTTTGAGTTTAACCGTCAGGTAAATACCGGTTACATTGGTTTTTCGGAGGTCGAAAGATGTGTGAAAGCTTATGTGGGGTTCATCTACCTGAAGGGTCATGAACAGTAATACCCGCAGGTATTGATGTATACGCTTAGTTATATCACCATAGTCATCCACCGCTTTTATGATGGGGGCAAAGGCAATCTCCAGATCTTTTTTTCGGTCACTGTCTTTTGTCGTGTCTAAAAACCGAATAAAGGCATCAGTCGCCATTAGTTTATGAATGGTGATTTTTTCCTTCGCACCTGGAAAGGAAAAAAGATATATGTGATAGATAAAATGAAAGCCCCGGTCCAGGTCTGTCATTTCATCCTTGGTAAAATGACTGTCTTCATGTGGCTGAGGTTGGGATAGGTGTATACGCAGATAATACACGGTTTTCCACTCCATTTTTGTGAGTAAAGAACAAGCCTCTGTGCAGCCCAGATCTTTACATAGGTCAAAGAATGGTTGAAGGAATTTATTTCGGGCGGTCCCATCCTTAGCGATACCCGATTGAGGCCGGTTTTTGCGCCGGGCGGTTTTTTTTCGAGTCATAGTTTGAGGTTTTGCTACATAAAAGATACCACTTGTTAAGATGATATTCAACCTTCTTCTGAAGATTAAGTGAGATGTCATCATGATGAAAATGAGAGAAACGGCAGTTCAACTCCTACTTGACGACCACTCATCCCTGCCCTATATTACATAGATAAGCAGATGAAGTACTCTAATATTGATTGAACCAAAGAGGAGGTATCCACCATGATACAAGAGCGAGTAAGCCCATCCGACTACTCCAATACCGGCACCGGCAGTCACAAACGTATTCTGGTGGGGATCGTTGTCGCTATTTTTGTGGGGACGGCTATTGGAGGATGGTTTCCGGGGGTGGCAGTGAAATTCAGGCTTCTCGGTGAGCTCTTTCTCAATGCATTGATGATGATTGTGGTACCCCTGGTTATTCTCTCTATGATTGTTGGCATCACCGGCCTGGGGGATATCCGTAAGATAGGGGCAATTGGCCGGCGTACCGTCATTTATTACATGGTTACCACCGGGCTTTCGGTACTTATAGGCATCATCCTGGTTAACCTCATCCGGCCGGGGCAAGGCATTTCACCCGGTGAATACCATGCCGATTTTGCCTATGCCATTGATAGGGAAGATAATCGGATGCTTACGTTAATTGATACCACTTGGGATAAAACCAGTTACACTGACAAATATGTTTTGGTTTTGAAGGATCAAATGGTGCAGGGGATCATTGAGTCGGTAGCTGAAAAGACGGTGACAGTTCATGTGTGGGAGCCACAGTACCCGGAAGCGGTTATTTATATCACTTCAGCTGATGGTGTCCGTCTGCCTTTTTACCAGGTGGATGGGCAGTTGATTTCGGCCCAACCTGAGCTAGAGTTATCCGGATCGGGGGTAGAGATCTCTTTATCCATGGAGCAGTCACTGCAGGGTAAAGTGGAGCAGGATATCTACAAAACCATTGAGGAAGTGTTGATTGGTAACAAGGAACTGAGGAAGGAAGGATTAGTTCCACGCAACCTTTTTAATGCGATGGTAAATACAGATATATTACCGCTGATCTTTTTTGCACTACTGATTGGCGCGGCATTATCGGTTCTTGGGAAGCAAGCCCGGCATACAATTAAAGTGATTTCCACACTGAATGATGCCGTGATGCGACTGGTAGGCTGGATTATGGAGGTAGCCCCTGTCGGTATTTTTGGACTGATTGCCACACGGCTTGGGGATGCAGGCGGTTTTAAGGGATTCCTGCCTGAATTGATGGCGCTGGGGAAATATAGTTTTACGGTACTGGGAGGATTGACCATTCATGCCTTCGTTATCTTACCGCTCATTCTTTTGATTTTTGGCCGTCGACATCCACTCCGTTACCTGAAAGGTGTTGGGGCGGCTCTGCTAAATGCTTTCTCTACCGCTTCCAGTTCAGCTACCTTACCCATGACCTTGGAAGGGGTTGAAAAAGAGAATGGGGTCTCCAACCGGACTGCCAGTTTTGTGCTACCTCTTGGTGCGACTATTAATATGGACGGAACAGCATTGTATGAGGCTGTGGCGGCCATCTTCATCGCACAGGTTTATGGCATCACCATGACACCTGTGGAGCAGGTAGTCATTTTCCTCACAGCGACACTGGCCGCCATCGGGGCAGCAGGGATTCCACAGGCCGGACTGGTCACCATGGTCATCGTGTTAAATGCAGTGGGTTTACCCATTGAAGGGATCGGTCTGATACTCACCATCGACTGGTTGCTCGACCGGTTCCGCACTGCGGTCAATGTGTGGGGTGATAGTGTAGGGGCTGCTGTGATTGAGGCATATGAAATGAAGCCAGAGAAAAAGTAACACAGAGTAGTTACACGAAGAATCACAGAGAAAAGATTGGAGAGAAGAAAGAAACCTTTCTGAACAGAGAGGACATGGATTTCAGTTTGATGTGGGTAGACCGTAACAATTTTTTCCTTGCCGGATTAAAACAAAAGTATTGAAAACTAGCCTTTAATTGTTATTTGTCATAAATTTAGATGTATCATACTTAAAGTGCTATGAATACCTGGACAGGAAAAAAAACACTCACCCTTGATGGCCATAATCTGGTATATTACCGGATTGGTGTTGGGCGACCTCTTTTATTAGTGCATGGTATTACTACTTATTCATTTATATGGCGACAGATAGTGCCTCTGTTAAAAGATCAATATGAGTTGATTGTGGTAGATCTGCCCGGATGCGGAGATGCTGATAAGTCGCTGGAAGCAGATCTCTCTTTGAAGCATCATGCTAAACTATTGTGTCAGTTCATTCAATTTTTAAAAATTGACCGCTTGCATCTGGTGGGGCATGATGTAGGGGGCGGCATTTGTCAAATCATGGCGGTACAGGAACCTCAGCTTGTCTATAGTCTCATGCTCATCAATACGGTGGCTTATGATTTCTGGCCGGTTCAGCCCATTATCTCCATGCGTACGCCTATCATCCGGCAATTGGCTATGGCCAGCCTGGATATGGGGGCTTTGAAATTCATCGTGAAACGGGGCATGTATCATACTGAGCGTGTGACCAGGGAGCTGATAGCGCTGTTTGAGCATCCGTTAAAAACCAGTGCGGGGCGTAAAGCATTTCTCTACTTCGCCCGTTGTCTCAATAATAATGATCTGCTGGAGATTTCTGATCAGATCAGTCAGTTACCCATGCCGGTTTTGATTGTTCGGGGTGATGCTGACGTGTATCTGAGTAAACTCATTGCTGAGAAGTTGCATGCCAATATACCCGGTAGCTATTATGAAGTGCTACCCACTGCAGGTCATTTCATTCAGGAAGATGAGCCGGAACAGTTGGCGCATATCATGTCTCATTTTATAGAACAAGTGGATGATAAGCGATCAAAGTAAAATACATCAGCTGGAACTTCGAATCCGTGAACTGGAGCAGGAGAATAATGCTCTGAATGACCGGGTGGAAGAGATCATGTTGTTTGGATTAATATCAGAGAGCCTGGAGGAAATAACTGATCAGGAATTACTGTTGGCATCTGTTTTGGAAAAGATCTCCATCTTGAAGGGCATCTCTTTTTGCGGGTGTTATGATGTGAGTCGCAACGGATTTGCAAACCTGAGTGCGTATTGTTCGTTCTTGACCCTGGGCTCATATGATGGTTTAATTGAGCCATCGGATGCTTTGAAAGATCTCATTGATAGGGATTCCATCATTAAGTTTTACTATGCAGATCATCCCGATTACCTGCGTTTTAAAACACCCATGGATACCTTTGAACCATACCAGGTGGTGATTTTTTCTTTTGCCACGCGCGTCATCAATCATGGGATCTTCCTGTTTATGCAGGATACTAAATCGGCCCATGTGTTTAACGGGGATGTGTTTTTATTGCATCAGATTATTCGCATGATCACTGATAAATGGGATCGTATCAGTCTGATGAATGAATTGCAACAGATGAATCTGACTCTTGAAGACCGTGTGTCGGAACGAACGCTGGAACTGTCACGAATGAATTCGCGTCTGGTACTGGAGATGCATCAACACGAGGTGACTGATCGGCAATTGAAAGAGAGCGAAGAAAAATTCAGGCAATTATTTAATATGGCCAATGATGCCATATATCTGTGGGAGATGAATGATGAGAATGTGGTGATTGGTTGTTTGGAGTCCAATAGGGCAGCATCTGTGATGACCGGGTATGCCAATGGAGAACTCAAACCGATGACACCTTGTCAGCTGATGATTGCTAAGGACAGAAGTTCCGCGTCGAATAATCTTTCTAAAATAGAGGAAAACAGAGGGTATTCCTTTAAGGTGACACATCAAACAAGGGATGGCCGAGAGGTGCCGGTGGAGATAAGTGCCCAGGTTTTTATGATGAATGGGAAAAAAGTAATGTTATCTATTGTACGTGATATCACTGAAAGTAAGGAGTATGAAAAGAAACTGATTCAGGCCAAGGAGAAAGCAGAAGAGGCCGATCGGCTCAAATCCTCCTTTCTGGCAAATATGAGTCATGAGATACGCACACCGATGAATGCCATCATTGGCTTTGGCGAGATCTTAAAACAAAACGGCATCAGTAATCAGGACATGCGTGTTTATACTGATATTATCTTTAAGAACAGTCTTCATCTGTTGAGTCTCATTAATGATATCGTGGATTTCTCAAAGATCGAAGCCAATCAGGTCAACATTGTGATATCCGATTGTAATATCAATCAATTGTTGCATGATCTTCAGGTAAATGCAGTGTCATTGTTATATAACTATTCCAAATCTAAAATAGAAATTATTATAGAAACACCACTGGACGATTCGGAAGCCATTATTCAGAGTGATGGCGTAAAGTTAAGGCAGATCATCTCGAACCTGATTAATAATGCGGTTAAGTTTACTAATGAAGGATTCATTAAAATAGGGTATTCGATTAAGAATTTTAAAACGTTGGAATTTTATGTCATGGATAGTGGAATAGGCATTGATAAGCAGGCGCACGAAAAAATCTTTGAGCGCTTTGTTCAGGTGAAGGATAAAAGTACATTTCACCTGAGCGGCACCGGATTGGGCTTAGCCATTTGTCGAAATTTGGTGGAGATGATGGGAGGCACCATTCGTTTGGAATCCAATAAAGATCAGGGGGCCGCCTTTTTTTTCACCCATCCTTATCAACCCAGTAAAAAAGATGTGACACCATTTAGTAAAACACATCATTCATAGTTTAATTAGTTTTTATTTCCATGCATTTCGATTTGTT
>JAEINY010000151.1 GCA_016342595.1 Marinilabiliaceae bacterium | reverse complement strand
AAAAACAGCTTAGGAAATGTTACACGGAGAGCGCAAAGTTCAGGAAAAGGAAACGGTCACAGTGCCTTTAAAATTCATTGAAGAAAATTATTAATACCTTTATAATGAAAACACACTGTGCACTTATTGTTTTTGTTTTTTCTCCTAAACTCAGTGTAACAATTTGATAATATCGGTGCAGAGCTGATATGAAGAAGCGGCGATCAATAGGTAGGCATGCAAGAACGGCCATTAGGAACGCATGAAAAACTAATAGGAACAGAAGGTGGTCTCTTAGGAACGAAAGGTGACCTCTTAGGAATAGAAGATAGCCTCTTAGGAACGCATGCGGGGGTATGACAAACAGAAACACAGTATGTTTGCAAAGCAGATGAAGTACAAATAAGCATTGGGGATGGCCTGAAAAGCATATAGATAATAGCCCAGGGTGTAACGAAGTGGAACCCTGGGAGAAAATGTCAATCAGACATGAGGGCTGAAAGTCCGGCACTCTCGAAACCGATTCATACCCATTGGGCCTTCAGCCCTCAACTTCATATTTACTGTTACATAGGGTTTCGCTACGCTACACCCTATGCTGTAACCTCACGGGGGTACACCCCTTCAATATAATTACTTAAATTTAGAGTTTGAAGCACTATCATTGTGATAAGTCTGGGTATTTTAGTATACCTATGTTTCTATATGATAACAATACTGTATTTGCGTGTGGTTTTAAAAAAAAGTGTTACACGGAGAGCACAAAGTTCAGGAAAAGGAAACGGTCACAGAGCTTTTAAATTTAATAAAGAAAATTATTAATACCTTTATAATGAAAACACACTGTGCACTTATTGTTTTTGTTTTTTCTCCTGAACTCTGTGTAACAATTTGATGAGTTATCAAAAGTCAATTTATTTTATAACGAAGACTTAGTACAACTTTGCACAAGAAATGCATGTAGAGAAGCTGGACACGTTTTACGAGAAATGAATATCGATAATTAACTTCATTATCGGAATAACGTAACAAAATAGCATTGTTGTGTAATGAATCATTTTGTCAACATAAACCAATAATCCCATTTTTGTACAATCTAAAAATCGCTCATTAACTCAACCGTAAATGACAGTAAAAGAAGTAAAACAGAAACATCCGGCATTATGGATACCGTCGGTTTATTTTGCGATGGGCTTACCTTTCATTGCTATCGCGCAAGCTTCGGCTTTGATGTACAAAAACATGGGCATCAGCGATACTCAAATTGCCCTTTGGACTTCTCTGATTATGTTGCCGTGGACTTTAAAACCCTTGTGGAGTCCGGTTTTAGAAATGTTCAAAACGAAAAAGCACTTCGTAGTAGCTACCCAACTGGTAACTGGTATAATATTTATTTTAGTAGCACTCTCTCTGCCACTCGACGATTTTTTTCGCTACTCAATAGCACTGCTGGCTGTAGTCGCATTAAGCGGTTCAACCCATGATATCGCAACAGATGGTGTTTACTTAAGCGTACTAACACCCAGACTACAAGCCAAATATATTGGCTGGCAGGGAGCTGCCTATAACATTGCAAAAATTGTTTCGGGAGGTGCTTTTGTCTATTTTGCTGGTGAGATGGAAAAAAGATATGGCGTTGTAAACGCATGGATGGTTGTTATGTCCATTTATGGAGTGGTGATGCTATTATTAGGCATTTACCATATTCGTATGTTACCCGCTGGTGGCAATGCGACAACAGTAAAAACATTTGACGAAGGCATCCAAACATTATGGGATGTATTGAAAACATTCTTTCAGAAAAAATTCATCATCTGGCACATCGCTTTTATCATATTGTATCGTTTTGCTGAAGGCTTTGCTATTAAAATAGCACCTTTATTCTTTAAAGCTGCAACATCTGATGGTGGCCTGGGGATGAGCACAT
Organism: Marinilabiliaceae bacterium; assembly: GCA_016342595.1. Taxonomy (GTDB): domain Bacteria; phylum Bacteroidota; class Bacteroidia; order Bacteroidales; family Marinilabiliaceae; genus JAEINY01. Next base: position 13,376 of record JAEINY010000151.1, on the reverse strand, counting down.
CAGAGATAGGCTTAGTCTATGGTATTTTTGGTGCTGCAGCCTTTGTAATCGGATCATTACTGGGAGGGTATTATATTTCTGCACGTGGTTTGAAACGCACACTTTTCACTTTGGCCCTAATATTTAATATTCCTTTTGTGGTATATGCCCTTTTGGCAATGTTTCAACCCGAAAGTATTTATATTGTTTCCATTGCCGTTGTTCTGGAATATTTTGGCTACGGATTTGGTTTTGTAGGTCTGATGTTGTTTATGATGCAACAAATCGCACCTGGGAAATATAAGATGGCTCATTATGCCTTTGCATCAGGAATAATGAATTTAGGTTTTATGATACCATCGATGCTGAGCGGCTTTTTAAGTGACCTGGTAGGCTATAAACTATTCTTCATTTGGGTATTGATCGCGACCATTCCGGCATTATTAGCAGCCTGGTTTGTTCCTTTTAAATATACCGATGACAACAAAGACGAAAAAGTAAGCAAGTAAGCAACTAAACAACAAAATAACCTTATTAAAAATCAAACTGATATGAAAGACACCGTCCAAATTCCTTGGGAAGACAGGCCCACAGGCTCTAAAGATGTGATGTGGCGCTATACACAAAATCCTATTATTGGCCGCTATAGTATTCCTTCTTCCAACAGTATATTTAACAGTGCAGTGGTTCCCTTTGGGGATGGTTTTGCCGGCGTTTTCCGCTGTGATAACAAAGCTGTTCAGATGAATATCTTTGTCGGATTCAGTAAAGATGGAATGAAATGGGATATTGAACATGAGCCTATTGTGATGCAGGCAGGCAATACCGAAATGATTGATTCGGATTACAAATACGATCCACGTGTCACTTTTATAGAAGATCGCTATTGGATTACCTGGTGTAACGGCTATCACGGTCCAACCATCGGCATTGCCTATACTTTTGATTTCAAGGAGTTTTTCCAATGTGAAAATGCCTTTCTTCCTTTTAACCGCAATGGTGTTCTGTTTCCGGAAAAGATAAATGGCAAATACTGCATGTTGAGTCGCCCCAGTGACAATGGCCATACCCCTTTTGGTGATATCTATTTAAGCTATAGCCCCGACATGAAATATTGGGGCGAACACCGCTGCGTCATGAAAGTATCTCCGTTTGAACAAAGTGCCTGGCAATGTACCAAAATTGGTGCCGGCTCGGTTCCCATAAAAACAAAAGAAGGATGGCTAATGTTTTACCACGGCGTAATCAATACGTGTAATGGTTTCAGGTATTCGATGGGTGCAGCCCTGCTCGACCTGGAACAACCCGATAAAGTCCTGTTCCGCAGCAAACCCTACTTATTGGCCCCGGCTGAACCCTATGAGCTGGCCGGCGATGTACCCAACGTAGTGTTTCCGTGCGCTGCAGTAAATGACCATGAAAAAGTAACCGTCTATTATGGAGCCGCTGACACCGTAGTAGGTGTTGCTTTTGGTTATATTCAGGAAATCATTGATCATGTAAAAGCAAATTCGTTATAACAATATATCGTTTGATGTTAGTATTGAAACACGAGACGCTATCATCACACAACCCGCTTATAACATAAATATTAAAAGCTGTTTTCGCATCACAGATATGCAAAACAGCTTTTTTTCTGTTGGTAAAGACATTCGAATACATCACATGAAAATAGTATTCATTTTAATCGTAGTTTTGGTCAAACTTTGCAAGTACGTCACGAATCAACGAGCCATTTTCAACTGATGCCGGAAAATATAACACGAATTAGCTTATCTTCATTTTTAATCAATGAAAAGGACCATTTTCATATTGTTCGGCGCACCATCACTTCAACAGCAGAACTGGCCTATCATGATCATGATTATGCAGAGGTTTTTTGGATAAAAGAAGGAAGTGGTATTCACATCGTTAATGGTGAATCAATTCCTGTAAAAAAAGGACATTTATGCATGATCCGGCCACACGATGCACATACTTTCAGAGTGGAAGGCACTAATACCGGCTTGGTTGTGACTAACATTGCCTTTCCGCTTAACAACCTAAACACATTCAAAAACCGATACTTCCCCAATTCCAATACCCATTTTTGGACAGATGCAGAGACTCCTTTCTCACATGAGCTAAACACAGACCAACTCATTGAGATATCAGGTATTACTGATTACATCCTATCCAAACCCAAAGATTATATACATTTAGATTTGATGATATTGCATATCTTCAAAATTCTGGACACCCCCCATACCAACAGCCATGTGGATATGCCTTATTGGCTGCAATATGCCCTGGAAAACTATCAAACACCACAACTCTTCAAAGAAGGCATAGCTGGTTTTGCCTCCCTGACCGGCCGTTCAACAGACCATGTGAACAGAGTTATTAAAGAACATTTGAATCAAACTTTGACCGAAACAGTTACTAAAATCAAAATTAACTATGCCGCCCAAAGATTAACCATGACCAATGTGCCTATTAAAACTATCTGTTTCGATATTGGATTCAATAACATTGGTCACTTCTATAAGATATTTAAAAACCATCATAATATGACACCTAAGGAGTTTCGGGATATCAACCATAAAGTATTTTAAAGAGCTGAAACATAGGCTCAGCTCTCCAACCGCCCTACTCCCAAACTGTCTAAACTCGGGCTTAAACTCTAAAACACAAGCATCAGAACAATTGCACAAACTATCAGATCTGAAATTACTTAGCCGGACCTCATGAGCTTCAGAACTCCTTACTCTTCGCAGAATCAAATCGCGGAAGATGTTTCAAAAATAAGCTTAAAATTTGTGCCAGGGAATATCGTCTCGGATTCATTTAAAAGCTTTACTATTTTTTTTACAGCGATATTATACCTATTTGCAGCTAAAGAATATAATCTTACAATTAAAGTTTGCTCTTTGTAATCCGGGATTAAATCCGCGTTTGATTTTATTATTTGCTTTACTACCATTCTTTTTTCCTTGTCAGCATTAGCCAAATAAGGAGCCAATATTGCGGCCATAGACGATTCTGCTCTATAACAAATCATTTTAATCACATTCATCAATATCTTACTTTCTGTTTTTAGTTTATTGTAGCGTTTTTTCTCTGGCATCTGAGCCAGTTTGATGCGTGTTTGCAGCTTTTTTCTTTCCTGAATAAGGTTATTTTCTTCTTTAGCCAATTGATCAATTTGCAACTTATACTGTGCCTGTTTGTCGGTAATTTTAGGGATTTTATCGAGGTCATCATCCATTACCTGTTCCATCATGAGGTAAAACTTAGCCTCAATTCGTCGCTTCTTTTCTCTGATCTTTATCAGCTTATGGGTTAGTTTCCGGTATTGTGGATTAACCACTTGTTTTTCCATATCAATTGTTTCCACGCCATAGGATATCATTTTATCAAAGTCATAATCCTGTATCAGATAACGGAAAAAATTCTCCTGGCTCCAACGGGCAAACATCCTGCCAGCCACTTCTTGTATTTTTAATGTCGAATTATTAGTTATGATGGCTGTTTGGTGACCACTGATACCCAGTCGCCTTACCTCTCTAAAAGAATAGCCTCCAAGCTCTGTTTTGCCCTCACAAAGATGCATGTTAATACATTGCCCCATTACATCTACTTTAACGTTTTTGAAGTCTTTTTCAGCCCATTTATCCTTTACATTTTTGCGATACGTTAAGGTGGCTATTCGATATTTATCCCAGAGGCGATGAAAGAATGCAGGTTCATAGGCTTCCCTGTCAAACACCAGAGTGCATTGAGGATGTTCAATGGTATCAATTTTTGCAGAGATTAATTTTGCTTCGATCAAACGTTCTGTTATTTGCGACTCTATTATTGTTTGAAGCTTTTCAGATAGTTCGCCCATTACCATCATAACCGGCATTCCCCTGGCATCATTGACCCAAAACTCTGACGTAGCACTTAAGCATAGTTTTTGACGAGAAACAAACTTTAATGGAAGATTGGCCTTTTGGCCGTAATAAATACGGACATGACCATCAATGTACAGAAAATCAGCATCTGAATGATTGTTATATGGATACCATAAGTCAATCAGAGAATTATTGAACTGAGTTGATTGTTCTTGCTGGCTAAGAAGTTTTATCTTTTCCCTGAGACATTTCATCTCCGGAACACGGTCTAAACCTATAAGACGTCCAATCTCGCCTGGTTTGCTTAGTTTTAATTGTTCAGGATTTTTGATACAACTCAATGCCATATAAGCCAATGTTAGTACGACTGATTCTACACTATAATAATGTGTTGAGGGAATCTGATAGATATCCTTAGCCTTTAACAGTCCCTGAGAAATTAGGGCGGGTAATAAAAATAGAATTCCTGCACCACAAACAGCTGCTGAATCGATAAATTAAGGATGGGCATGACCACCTTTGCCAAGGGCACATAATGTTCGTTCTTCATAGCGCGTTGTGGCTTCCCCTAAAGGAGCAGACTGATCGACCTGATCGCGTTCCGAAGGAGTGGTTGCCTGCGATGAAGAGGCTACTTCCTTTTCTTTTTTTTAAGTGTCCTTGCTTAATAGCATAGCGTATGGCTGATTCACTTACCCCCTCCTCTTTAGCAATACTATTAACACTCTGATGCTTGTCAAGTTTTCTTTGAATACAACAACGCCTTTCGCCTACCAGCTTGTGGGCTTTACCTTTTCTTGCATCATCTCCAAAGAAACCTTCTTCACCATGCTCCTTGAATTTCTTATGGTAACGATAAACACTATCTTCACTTACATTAAAGAAATTTTTAATATCAACTTTGCGGCATAAACCCTGTTCAATAAAATTACTCGTAATAAAACAAAAGGCATTTAAGTCTTCTTCTGCATGGCAATAGATTGGCATTCCATTAACAATATATTGGATAAAACCATCTTTTTTTGTAAACTCCAACAATCTCATTTATTAGCTGGGTGTCTTTCGGGAAAATAGGTAAACGTAACTGCATTCCCAAATATACTGCATTTTCATTTTGCGAAAGCATTGGAGGAAAGCCTTATAAATACAGAACCATGTCAGGATGTCTGAGCTTCCAAATCCTAGCAGCCTGTCGGACTTTAGTCGAAACACTTATTAAACTACCTAAAAAATTAACATAACTCGATGTTTAGGCAATTAGGCAGCCATATTTAAATTTCACAGATATACTGACAACCAAATATGTAAATCTAAAAGCGTTCAGCAGTTAAGTCCGATAGGCTGCTAGCGGCATACATTATTTTCACCTCGATAGTCCATCACAAAAATGTGTCCTTAACATCAATAAATAAACAAAAAACACTCAACATAAAACATAACACACTACAACTACGAGAGTAACATTAAAAATGATGATGGAGCCCCAATAGTTTTGTAAGCTTTTATACCAACTAAAATTCAATCTAATATAGTCTAATTCCGATACAATTTGACTTCGTGTATTTTCACTTTGTTCCATTTCAGAATGAAACAAAAATCGTGAATACTATTGAGATTACATACAATGTGAACAAATAATAAAAATCAACTTGATAAGTTACTCGGAGAGTATAGAATTATCTTTTTAGTTTATAAAGCACCATTTTTCTCCTAAATAAAAAAATCCGACAATAAAGGAGACTATACTTCATAAACCAGGTATAAAAAAATTATCATTTTGTACGGTTTATTGGCATTCCTCACACGTCAGTCAGCAACAGCTGCGCCAGGCCTTTGCAGCATTTATTTCAGGTCAGTTTTCAAGGTAAAATAAAAGCTGCAAAGCCAAAGGTGGCTCATTCCTCATTTCATCGGATGACTAACAAAATAGTGAAAGTGTCATTCAGTGAATAATCAAATTATCCCATCAGCATATTTTCAAATCAAAACCCATTAGCCTGGTATCCTCACATCTTGTTACTCATTTTCTCCCAATCGCCAGCCTGGCACACCTCTTGCCCTCCCTCCTCTTCGTCATGGCAGCTCCCTTGTGTTTTTAGCCACTGCCTTCCTCCCGATTCTCGGGTTCCAGGCAGCCACTAAAAATCACAACCACTGCCCATATTTGGCTCGCCTGCTCGTCGCTGCGGGCTTCGGCTATCGTTTTTGACTTGCCTCCGCTGCGCTCTGGCTTTTTTCAACGGCAACCTCGTGTAGTTGACCTGTGCCTGGCAATCCCGTTCAAGTGTTTGTAAGCTTTTTGAAACAAAAAGCAACAAAACACTAAGTCGGGACAGCCAGCCACATCACACTACATATGCCAGTCCTCCATGGTTCGTACCTCACCATTCCCGGCCTGCCACCCTTGCTCCACTCGCAGTCGGCTCGCGCCTCTCCTGGGCCCGTCCGCAAACCGTTTCGCTCCGCTACACTCTCTTGCAGCCAGTCCCTTCCGTATCTTTACATTGATAATTCCACACATTAATCCCTAAACATTGACCATTCATAGTTATGAAGCCAGGCACAAATGCACTTTCCCTCCATTTCAATGCCTGTCTACTTTTGCCCATTTACCATTCCGGTAAAGTCCATTAAAGCCTTTTGCTCCCTTTTTTAAGGGGAGCTGTCTGATTTATCAGACTGAGGGGTATTTTGCCAAAAACATATTCACAAAAAAACAAGCGTACCGCCGGGCATTCCCTCAAAAATTAATCCTTCATCATTACCCATTAATAATTACATCAAACAATCCGCCGCACCCTTGTGCTTCAAACTGCCAATCTCAAATATCCCAAGTCACTGTTCTTTCATCACATTCATCACATTCATCATTAACCATTATTTAAATCGGCCTCCAAAAGGTACACACTCACGATAACGAGTAAAGGCCGAGCCCTCCGGGTTTCAGCCATTTTTTTTTGATGAGGTGCTAAACTTTCATCTCTTAATATAGCTGTAAGTTAGTGCCGCTATACATTCAAAGGTCTTAAAGGAGTGCAACGAATGTTAAGGCCAGTTTGAATGATCAGCGGTATTTATTTCTGGTATCAAAATAAACCGCCCGAAAGCCTTGACTTCTTTTACCGCTCCTGATGAGGTGGATGTTTACGCCGTTTAAAAAGACAATCCATATAAAATGCGCACTATCTTACTCAAAAACCTTTATATCGAGTAAAACAATGCGCATTCAAACTCCTCTTATTTCAGCCTAACAACTGCCTACGATTTCTTAACTACTGACCACAAACTACCACCTACTAACAAAGTACCTATAATTCCTTCTCCAAACTACCATATCCAGTCCCGCACAAAACGGCTTTCCCTTGTCCAGGTCACTGTGTTGACAAACTTCAATCTCATGATACTGCTTCTCCAGTTGACAAACCAACCTCAACGATGCATTCAACTGTTCATGTGTAAACTGACCACTTTTCCCAATCAAACAAATACCTATGGAATGATGGTTAAATCCTTTGACATGAGCTCCCATTTCTTTACCCGACACCACCGGATCATCATCCAACGGTCGACCGGTTTCAATGTGCCCTTTGAAATCAGCATGATACAGATTAGCAGCTATCCAACCATTTAGAATCACATAATGATACCCAATACCAGTCCAACCACGACCTTGATACCGCTTACCATTCTGAATCACTTCCTGCGCCGGTAGCGAATGCCACTTAGCTATCAAAGCGGCGTTTCCAAATGACGAATCCGAACAATGTAACACCACTTTTACCATTGGATCGAATTTAAAGAATGATCATTATCATTTGTATCGTATGGCTTAGACCTCCTCGATGACTGATGATTAAATCCGCTTGATACTGAGCGTAGCGAAGTCCCGGGCATCGGGAAAGTTTGATTCCATAATTGTCGCGTTCCTCGCTTCTCCATAGAACGACCAACCGCATACACACCAACCACACCGGCCCAGGCTGCCAGAAATGTCTTGAAAATAGCATCCGATCCCTCGATGATATTTAAAGCATTTTCTCCCAGTTCCAATTGATCCAAGACAAAATGCCGGATCCCGAATAGCTCCAACAGAATAAAAAACAACCCAACATAAATCACAGTCGGACGAGCCCGCTTGGTATATCTATCACCCTGCTGCAGTTCAGCCACCAGAATATTCTCCTGAGCTTTCAGTTCAGCTCGAATCGTCTGCTCAATCTCACTCTCCCGTTTTTGAGTGAGTTGCTCCATCTCAATTAGAAACTGACGTTGATTCTGACGATGTTGCTCTTCAATCCGTTTAATCTCCAATTCAAAAGCCTTTTTCTCATCCGGATTGGTAATAAACCGATCCACCACATCCGACAGCGAATCCAGAATATTCGTTCCCGATCCGGTTAAAAATTCACCAATACGTTCAATTAATTTCATAACAAAAGTTTTAAAGGACGATAAATATTCACTCGCAGTTAACAAGCCCGGACATCGGACTTCGTACTCCGGACTTGTTCCCTCTGCCTTCTCTCTACTGACAACTGACTAACCACAACTGCCTAAATAAAAAAAGCCCCCAGACTAATCCAGAGGCTTCCCATCACAAACCACCAAACACCTAACCCTTGGAGCGGGTAAGATATCTTCGAAACAACTTCTTCAATAAAAGCGAAACCACGAAACTGACAACCGTCCCCAATATGGCATAGAAGATCGTTTCCAGAATACCATCAAATGAGATACTCATAAACACACTCACCAGGCTACCTCCTAAAAATCCAGCCTTACCACCAGCATTGACATGTTGTTCAGTCATGAATCCTTTCATTTAGAAGTTATCAATGTTTTCCTCCCTTTTTTAAGAAGGTCGGAGGGGTACCTGTTCTTGAAACTTGTTCCGATTTCAATCGGGGTGGAACCTGAAACTTGTAACCTTTCTACGGTAAATCCACCAGCACCATAGCCAGCGGGTTCGACTCCTTATTATTCAAAGGATACATCTGCCCGTTCACCTCCTGGTAATACTCAACACCAAACACTACAAAAACAGGAAATGTTGAATCAGCATTAATGGTAGGTGCTAAGCTAAAAGCCAATTGACTTTGGGTCACATAAGGCACATCTGAACTCTCAGCAACATCCACTTCATAACTTTGATTCTCAAAATCAATGGCCGCCACACCGGCAATGAACTTAAAATGTGTTGCTCCTTCCACTTCCTCAATCTCCAGTGTTGGCGTAAAATCAGGAATTTGAATGCTTGCATCTCCACCTGCCCGATTAAAAGTAACGGTATAAGGCAAACCAACTACCGATTCTAAGCCAACCGCCTTATTGAACTCGAATCCATCCAGTAAGGAAAGATCACCATCCACTACCGTGCGTTCACCACGTAAATTGGTCGTATCCGCATGAATCACCTCCAGCATTTGCTTCGACAAACGGCTGGCCACCCGTTTATCTGCCGATTTGGAAATCGGTACTTTCAGTGCATTGCGCAATACCTTACCCGCCTTACCGGCACTGCCAAACTCAGCACCATTCTCACGGGTACGTGCAAATGCAGGATCCTTCTTAATACGGTCACCATCCACACCACCTTTTTCCCGGGCATAATACTCACTCCCGTTTTTGTAGAAAGACAAGTCCCCAACGCGTCCTTCCAGTTTGATTATTCCTTTCTGCCTTGCCATAACAAATAAAATTGAGTTAATAACAGAAAATTAAGTTCATGATAAACAAAATCCAAATCAGCCTGTCCATTCTGTCCAAAACGGGTCAATATGTATGGTTATGGGGATGATGCTACCAGTATTATCTATCTTAGAAGTAGGCATAAAGTATAGCAACAGTATAGATGAAGTAGGGATACAGTATAGATGAAGTAGGGATACAGTATGGTAAAAGTCAAATTAAACCGAATTTGCATATATCCTAAGGATGTGCAACGCATCACCGGGAAAAGTAAGAAATCAGGTCGCCGCTTATAAAAGAAGATCCGTAAGCAATTGGGTAAAGAAAAGCACCGGTTCATCACAACAGAGTAATTTGCCTCTTGTTCAGGTCTCACTCCTGAATTGAATAATCCCCTCCTTTAAAACAACTGTTTTTCATGAAAAGTAACCGTTTTTCATGGACGTGTCGCTCCTGAAGAAATCACATCGATTATTACAGAAGGATTTTGGAAAGCTATTCACATCCGGTTATCGAAAGTATTGAATGGAAAACGGCTGAAGAATATAATGTAGAAGTTCTAAATCAAACCAGTGATTACGATCGTTGTTTTGATGCGACTATCCCAAAGGGCCAAAACTAAAGAATTTAGTACTTTGCAGGAAGATAAAATAAAAGAAATTGAAACTAGTTCCAGGATATTTTCATGCAAAACAATGAGTAAAGGTTTACATGTAATAGCCATGAAGCATGGATAATGTATAGATACAGTAGTATGACTGTCAAATTGAACCGAATTTGCATCTATCCCAAAGATGTGCAACGCATCACCGGGAAAAGTGAAAAATCAGGTCAACGTTTATTGAAAAAGATCCGTGAGCAATTAGGGAAGCAGAATCATCAGTTCATCACTACAGAGGAGTTTGCTGATTACACTGGCATCACTCCGGAACTGATTAACCAATACCTCACGGATTGAAATAAACCAAAGGGCCATTATCTCATTTCAGCGCCATAGGTCTTCATCCAATTTATTTTATATCTGATTGTAGTTAATCAGTTCGTTTCATTTAAAACGAATGATGTCAAAAACACATAATACCTACCATCGCCACTACGAAAATCCATACAATCCATAAAAACAGATTGTATACCCCATTAAATCAATAACATTTTAACCTCATTTAGTGGACATCAGCACACACAATTCCGTATATTTATACTTGTCAAAGGACGCTAAACAGCCACAATCATTTTGGAATAAAATGCGACCTATTCGGTGACCTCATAATAAAACACCTCTGTTAAAAAACTGAATAGCAAGCGATTTACAGAAACGATACAAATCCCTTCGGGATCACACTTTAAGATTCAAAGAGTAGCAAAAACCTGTAAATCGTTTGATTTACAGGTTTTTTTGTTTTTTAATAATCTGAACTAATCCAATATAAACCATATTTCTGGTGAGTGATCCGGTGAGTAACTTTTTTATTTAACTTAGTACTCACTGGGAATTACATAGCCCAACTACATCAACGGATGTAGGAAGCTGCCAAGATAATTATTGAGATTGATTTTGATGTTGTTTGCTGGATTCTGGTGAGTAAAAACGCCCGCCAATATCTCAGTCCCTGTTAAACAGAACTAAAACGCAACATCATGAATGATTCACAAACCTTCGGTGTTCAGCTCATTGCACGCCGACAAACCAAAAAAGATCAGACCGCAACCATCTTTTTGCGAATTACTGTAAACAGTCAGCGCTCTGAAATCTCCACCAAACTATCCTGTCCCGTAAACCTTTGGGATGGCAAGCGCGAATGCGTGAAATCAGCTCCAACCTTTCCGGCCTCTCGCACCAACATCATGTTGGAACAACTAAAAGGAAAAATCATCGCCATTTATCAGGAACTTGTTATCCGGGAAGAAGTTATTTCATTAACAGCCATCAAAAACCGCTTCCTCGGCATCAAAGAACAAGGCCATACCTTGCAAAAACTCATCGAATACCATTACAAATCACAGGAAAACACCCTCAATCCTGCCACCCTCAAACACTACAAGTCCACCCACCGGTACTTGACCCTGTTCTTGAAAGAACAGAAAAAAAGTAATGACATTTATCTGAAACAAATCGACTATGGCTTCCTAACCGATTTTGAGGCCTTCCTCCGGGCTTATCAACCAAAGGACAGCGGACAAAGATCCCTGGGCCACAATACCGTCATGAAACACCTAAGCCGTTTCCGTACCCTCATGAACTTGGCCATTAAACTGGGATGGATGGAGCATTACCCCTTCAAAGCCTACAAACTCTCCTACAAACAATCCAATCGTAAATACCTGACTAAAGAAGAGCTTAACCGCATTGAAGCAAAGCAGTTTAAAATGGAAAGACTGCAACTCACCAAAGACCTGTTTATCTTTTCATGCTATACCGGCTTGGCCTACAGCGATGTTGTTCGCCTGAATCCACACCACATCACTATTGGTATAGATGGTAACAACTGGATATTTACTCAGCGTAAGAAAACAGAAAGTTCGGTTCGGATCCCAATACTACCAATGGCCCATTACTTAATCGACAAGTATAAAGACCACCCTCGATCACTACATAACGGATCACTCTTCCCAAAAATCTCCAACCAAAAACTAAACGGCTACCTAAAGGAGACAGCAGACGTCTGTAATATGGATAAAAACCTAACCTTCCACATGGCCCGGCACACCTTTGCAACTACCGTTACCCTGAGCAATGGCGTACCCATTGAAACCGTCAGTAAGATTTTGGGCCATCATCGCATCGCCACCACGCAGATTTACGCCCGGGTGGTCGAAAATAAGGTGAGTGAGGATATGCATCAACTGCAGATAAGGTTAAATGACAAAAAAGATGAGAACGGGAAAGTAGCTAAATAAACACAGCGCAAAGTTGCGTAGTACTATAGATGAGCTCCTGTTTTAACAATAGTTAAAACAGGAGTTTTTTTATTGATACTTATCTAAATGAATCATTTAGATTATTAACGGCATTGTTTTTGATGTCATTTAATGACTTTTGTCACGTTTCAGAAAGACATAACATTAACCATTGAAACAAACCAAGGGGTGGACTTCAGTTTTTAGGTTGAATTAAGGGTGAGTTTCATTAACCATTATTGACCAAAATTATAAGCAATGAAAAACCTCCTAAATCAACTTAACAAGGTGGTCAATCAGGTACAAAGCCACCACACAATTCACCAATGCAGTACAAGAGAGCACGCTGCTATCAAATCTACACTTTCCGATCTCAACAATTTAACAACGGAACATAAAGAAAAGCTTCAGTCCCTGCCGGCGGATCCGCTCTCTGAAAAAAAACTCAAATACCTTTACAGATCCTACCAAAAAACGCTCGTCCGTTTACTCAATACGCTATACAAATTTCAAAGCACATGCCGGGTCAATCGCGAAAAAGAAACTTGCCTCAAAAGAAAAGCCATTAAAACACTTACTGAATTATTGTGTTTTCTGCGCGAACAATTTCCACATGCTTTTGATACAACCCTAAACATTCCATCATCCGTTTATCAAACACAAAAAGAACAACTTCACCAATCACTGATTCTAATCAAATCCACGCTAGTCACTAAAAGAGTCAATCGATTACTTTTAAAAACAGTAACCCACCCCATTACAGACTTCCTGGATAATAACAAAGAGCATTATACTTTTAGCGATCTGACCTACCTGCACTCATGGATGAATAAACTGGCCATCGTCTGTACAAAATCCCATACTAGCAGCCTGTCGGACTTAGCAGCAAACACTAATTTTATTATTTTTAAGGCATGAAACGTTTTATTAGTGCTG
>JAEINY010000150.1 GCA_016342595.1 Marinilabiliaceae bacterium | reverse complement strand
TGAAATTCGTGGTTTAATAATTCATTTGCGTATTTTAGGTGTCAAAGCAAATGGCACCACAGCGTCCACAAGCGGACAATTAACCATCGTTCCGGTGGATGACACCCATCCTTGCGCCACTAAAGTTAATGAAGCCTTGGATTATTATTGGAAGATGAAAGTTGTTGGGTTTGATGATCTCACGGACAATGTGGTGAGCATGGAATTTGATAACTCAACCAATGTAGATAAGGATTTTAGAGTAGCTTACCTGCTGGATCGTGATTGGGAGGCCGGCTCGACTAAGTTAGGGCTCGGAGTCAGTGTGTTGACTTTTGACAATACAGCTACATATGGTAATTTCAGTCGCTTTATCAATGCTGATTTTTCGGCCGGGAATGAAAATAAAACGTTTAAAAAAGTAGATGTCTTTTACAGCCGTCAAAATGCAGAGTGGTTTTCTGATGTAGCTTGGTTAGATGAAGCTTATATTCCGACCAGTAAAGAACCCGGAAAAGCAGATATTGCAGTTATTAGAAACGGACACCGGATCTATGTTGAGCAAGGTGCCAATACGATTAATATCGGGATGTTGGAGTTTGAGCATGATACCACCATTTCGACAGGTATTGAAGATTTGCCACGCTTGCAAGTGGATTTAGATAACACGCTTAACCTTAATCGCATCAAAGGAACCGGTATTTTGACGCAATGGATAGATAATGCAGATAATCCGGTTATTACCGGAGATTTTGGCGAATTCGTCGATGAGAAATACAGTTGGTTTTTGTATGTAGCCAGTGCCGGTGCGGTGGATATTCCGGCTACACTTTCTGTCTACCCCAATGTGATGACCGAAGGAGATGGAAATACCCTCACCTTCACCAATGATGTGGTTATCAACAGACATTTAAACCCCAGGGGAAATTCAACACTATTATTGAATGATGGAGCCACTGGTGATATTGTTATTGGAGGTGATTTAATTATTGGGGATTATTTACAAGGTAAATTAGAATTTGCATCTACCGGCGCAGCGCGAACACTCACCATCGATGGAAATATTGATTTTACAGCCTCGGTTAGTGTGCCGGATAATAAGAGACAGATTAACGTATTAAATACATCACCTTCTTCTTTGGAACATTCTATTGTATTGGGTGGTGATATCATACAGGGAGCCGGGGTTCTGGATTTAGCCAATACCGGCGTCAACGCCAATAACGCAAACATTGAATTTACGGGCTCCAATTCTGCTGTTGTGTCAAAATCCGTTAGTGAGGTAACTGATTTTTATAAACTACAGATTAACAAGTCATCCGATGAAAAAGTACATTTTACCGGCGATTTTGCCTTAATCGGACCGACCAATACAACAACAAAGGCTTTGGATTTGCAGTCCGGTGAATGTCATTTGGATAATAGTGGAATAGATATAGATTTAAGTACCGGTGGAGGTGATTTTAAAATACCTACCGGAACAATGCTTCGTGTGGATAACGGGGCGACCGTCAATGTGAGTGGTTCTTCTACCGGTATTTGGCTGGATGATGAGCTGATTATTGATAATAGTGGTAAAGTATATTGTAATGGGGGATCGGATAACTATATTGAATACTCTGCTTCCGGCAATGCTTCCATTTGGGTGGGAGATGTCGCAGAGTTAATCGTTGGTTCACAAATTCGTCGTAATGATGTCACTGAGGAAGGAATTCTCTCCTTTACGCAGGCCAAAGCATCAAGCACCATTACAATTGGTGAAGATGATGCACCCACCAATGACCGGGGCGTGTTTGAGATATTAAATGCCGGTAGTTCTTTTACTCAATCGGAAACAGGCAGTAATATTACCATTGTGAGGAGTCAGACTGCACCTTCGAAAGCTGCTTTGTTATTTGATCCGGCAACCTCTTCCATCGCCACCGGTTCAGGTTTTACCATTGGTAATGCATCTACTCCGGCCGGCCAAACCATTGGAGTTTATGCCGGGCAAAATCTGATGGATCTGACCATTGAAGGTGCTAATGCCCCCACCGCTCAAGTATGGATCGTACCAATTACCTTAGACGGAGATTTGACCATTAATACCGGTGCCTTGGATGCCAATGGATTGGATGTTACTTTGAAAGGTAACCTGGCCAACAGCGGAACCTATACGGCCAATGGAAATACCACTTATTTAGAGGGAATCGCTGATCAGACGATTACCGGTAATACTACGTTTTATAATTTGCTGAAACAAAGTACAGCCAGTGCTTTAAATATTGGAGCGGCAACTGCGGTAACTGTTACGAATGATCTGAATTTGCAAACCGGTACATTAAATACCGGAGACAATACAATTTCAGTATCCGGAGACCTGACCAATGAAATCACAACTTCATCCACAGGGGCGAGCCAGGGTATACTGATGAATGGTACGGAGATACAAGAAATTAATGGCAGCGGAACCTATGATGTGTTAACGATTGACAATAGCTCAGGGATCGTGTTGCCCACTCAATCAAGTGCTATCAGTTTTATTGATCGATTGCGATTAATTGATGGTATTTTCGATATCGGTCGTAACTTATTGGTTTTGCAGGAAAATGCCTATGTGGAAGATGTCAATCCCTTTTCGGCTTCTAATATGATACAAACGAATTTATCATTTGTGGATGCCGGAATTGAGAAATATTTTCCGGTGATTGCTGCGTCTACCAATTTTACATACCCCATCGGTTCGTTAGGGAAGTATACCCCGGTAGATATGGATATAACAAATAACGGTAATAATACTGGTTCTGTCAGAGTAAAAGCGGCCAATGAACGTCACATTAGTATTATTGATCATGGAGGAACGCCCTATGATGATACCCAAAATGTTTTGCAATACAATTGGACATTGGATGCCGATGGAATTGAGAATTTTACTGCTTCAGTGGTGATGACCGGTGATGGCGGCGATGTATCAGTGACGGCACCCAATACCTCTGCTGATTATATTACAGCAAGAATTTTGTTGGCCAGTACCGATTGGAATAAATTCACCACCACCGATTTTAATGAAGGAACAACCGAATTATCTTTTACATTTTCCGGAACCGATGATTTGGGTATTGACGGCGATTATACCGCTGGTGTTTCAGATGCTATTCCGGACCAGGTCCCTTCTTTCATAACAGTTGCTGATGGGCCGTGGACAACAACCACAACATGGGCAGCTTATGATCCGGATATCCCGGCAATCGGTTCGCCGGGCGTAGATGTGCCGGCAGGTGGTCCGCGCGGTAGTATTGTTTATGTGAATCATGATTTGACACTTCCGGTGAACTTTGAAGCGGCCTACAGGACGGTTATTAATACATCCGGGGTAGTGGATATTGCCAGTTCAATAGGACATCGCTTGGGAGATGTTTCCGGTACAGGAACAATAAAACTTGAAAACGGAGATTTGCCTTCCGGTGTTTATGATGACTTCTTTTCTGCCAACGGTGGAACTGTTGAATATTCCGGAAGTACCGCTTATGATATTTTGAGTGAGATCACAACGGTTAATAACTTAGTTTTAAGTGGAACGAATCAACGTCGATTCCCGGATTTGGACATTCAGTTATTGGGTGATTTGACCATGAGCGGAGCCGATGTGGAAAATACCAATAACAGAAATCTTTCTGTGAAAGGGAACATTGTTTTCTCAGGTGGTACTTACGATGCGGGAACTACTGTTGGGCCTAAAGTGCCAACCATTACTCTTAATGGGAGTTCTTTGCAGTCTGTATCCGGTACAATCGGTTTTACGGCTGCCGGCGGAGGAGCGCTTTATGATTTGGAAATCAATAATTCGGCAGGAGCCGACATTGCTAATGATATTGAAGTTGAAGATAAATTAATTCTAACGGATGGCGTACTGAATACTGCAGCCGGAGGTAGGCTGGTTGTAACAAATGCATTAGCCTCAGCAGTGACTGGTGGTAGCGATACCGCTTATGTACAAGGACCATTAAGTAAATCCATAAATAATGGCGATAATTTTACTTTTCCGGTAGGCGATGCACTGCGATATAGTTCCATTGTTGTGGCTACAGATGGAACTTCAGGAGGTATTTGGGAAGTTCAATACTATAATCACAATCCCGGCGATGATGCCAAAGCCCCTGATAGCATGACAGGCGGTATTTCATATGTGAGTCATAATGAATATTGGCGTGTAAAAGCACCGGCACCCGGAAATGCAACCTTAACTTTGTATTGGGATAATCAGAGCGGTGTCACACCTGATGGTAACTTCAGAATGGTGGAATGGGCTGATTTAGCAACTGATGCCTGGCAGGAGGTTTCCAATAACGCACCCGTAGGGGACGAAGCTGGTGGTCATGTAACGTCTTCTTCTGTCGTTGCTTTTAATGAATTTGCTGAAGGTGGTTTCTACACATTTGGAACCATTTTGGTGCCGGCTTATACCTGGGAAGGTGATGACGGCACTTCGCCAAGCGATTGGTTTACTGCTGCCAACTGGAGTGGTGGTATTGTGCCTAATGCGGCATCCGATGTCACTATCGCCAATGTGGCCAATGATCCGGAGATTGATTATACTTCATTGGTTCAGGTCAATGATCTTACCATTAATGCTGGCGCTACCTTAACTTTATTGGAAGGTGCGCGGATGACTGTGAATGGCGATGCGGTCACAAACAATGGTTTGATTATTGAAAATACAACAACTAATCCCACCTCATTTATAAATATTGGAACGGTAACTGGTGATGTGAGTGTGCAATGGAGCTATCCGGAAAAACGGTATTGGTACATTGGCCATGCTATTTCAAATGTGAATGTAGCTAACTATGATGCCCTTGTGGATGGAGGTAATGCATATGTCCTTTATGCATATGCTGCCGGAGCCTGGAATAACATCACCGGAGTAGGTGATGGTTTCAGCGAACCACTAAAAGGATATTCTTTTAACGTGCGTGATGCAGGAGCTGTTGTCAGCCACCAAGGCTCTTTGAATGTGCTGGATTTTACAGGTGTGAATGCCCGAACACTATCCGATGGCTGGCAGCTGATGGCCAATCCTTATGCTGCATATCTTGATCTGGAAAGTTCTGATGATTGGGAATTTGGAAGTATTCGTTTCACCATTTATACCAAAACAACCATAGGTGCTGAGCGCGCAAATTCAGCTTATAACCTGATTGAAAATGTCGGCACTAATGGCGGAACCCGGTATCTTGCACCCGGGCAATCATTTTGGGTAAAACATTACGGTACCGATGATTTTGGTGTGGCCCTGGGTGCCCGTACGCATGCCACTGGTTCGCTAAAAAGTTCAGCGATTGAACCAAATGACATCCTGCGTTTAACGTTATCAAATCAGCATACGACTGATGAAATAGCTCTTTTGTTCAGGTCAAGTGGTTCAGTGACCAGGGGGGGGCAATCTGATTCTGAGAAACGACTCGAAAGTAACGATAAAATCCCCTATTTATATAGTATTAAGGATGAAGGACGGTTATCCATTAATACCCTGCCTGAAATAGATGAAGCCATTTCTGTTCTCTTAGGTTTTCAGGTTGGTGCCCAAGGTGCCGGGGAGATGACTTTATCTGTTGGAAATATGGATCATTTTTTGCCGAAGATATCTGTTTATCTTGAAGATATGGAAAAGGGAGAATGGATTGATCTAAGACTGCATCCACACTATACTTTCGCCACTTCGGCAATGAGGAATAATGAACGGTTCGTGCTTCATTTTGCGGAAGCCGTTTCAACAGGATCAGAGGAGGTGTTTATATCAACTACTTCAAAAGTTAATATTTATGTGGTTAATGGTAAAGTCATTATCGAGGTACCTCATGAATTATTATCTAAAGCTAAAGGAGCAGGAAGAGCGAAAATCTATACGTTGAAAGGTGAGCTAATTCAAGATACGTCTGTTCTGGATAGTAGAACTGTGATTGCCTTGACTGGAGGACCAGGTGTCTATTTAGTCAAAGTAAATATGGGTACTGAGGCTGGCGCCGAGGTTAAAAAGGTGGCTAAACTAAAATAATAAATCATTTATCCAATCCCTTAAAAGAGAGGTCTATATTGCAGCTTTTCTTTTGAGGGATTGTTGTATCTGGGCGACTCCTATTTTCAACTTATACATTTTTAATTTCAAACTGTTTTTGGGTTCATTGGAATGATGAATATTGATTGACGATTTGTGATTTATGAATTCGGCGTTCTTCATTTGTTGATCGATATTCATTATTTGGTTCTGGCTCGTCCAGGTGGTTAGTAAGTAGTAGGGGGCATTCAAATAATCAGGAAAGTCAATTTTTAAAATTTGCGCAGTTGAATGTAATCACATTTTATTAAATGGACTGCCAAAAAGGATCTGGACTATCATTATTAGTGCGGGTAATCAGTGTTTTAATACTTTGTTTATTTGAGAAGGGTCAAAAAAAACAGAACGCCTTGTAACAAATCGGGTGATGAAATAGTCCTAGTAGTGTACATATTCATTCACAATGTGAAACGCATCGTGACCAAAAGTCAACTGTCAACAGTGGCTAGTTTATTGACAAGTTCACTTTAAAAATACCCAACTAATGCAGTTAAATGTTATAAATAGAACCTATCATTACTACTTAAAAAAGAGTTTGTGTTTATTTGTTCTTGTAGCTATCTCTTTGACAGGGTGGGCTCAGCAGGGGAAAATATCAGGCCGCTTGCTGGATGGTGATTCCGGCGAACCGATTCCCTATGCTAATGCCCTGATCACTTCACCCGCTGACAGTGCGGTCTTCATGGGGGCCATCACCGATAATGCCGGTCATTTTATGATTGCGGATATTCCACAAGGTACCGGTTATCTTGTTAAATTAAGTTTTGTGGGTTATCAGTCGGTCACACTAAATGATGTGTTGGTGCAACGGGGCGAACGGGATTTGGGCGAGATTCGTTTAAGTGTGTTGACTGAGAATATGGATGAGGTGACTGTTCGGGCTGCCCGCTCGGCCATCAGTTACAAGGTAGACCGTAAGGTGATTGATGCCGGAAGTTTCCCGGGGGCCAATGTAGCCATGGATTTGTTGGATAATGTGCCCGGACTGCAGGTCGATTTCGAGGGGAAGCTGACGTACCGGGGAGACGGTACCTTCAAAGTTTATATCAACGGTCACCCGGTAGCTAACGGTGAAGAAAAACTGAAAGAAATTCCGGCCGAGCGCATCGATCGGGTAGAGGTCATTACCAATCCGTCGGCCAAATACGATTCAGAAGGAACGGCCGGTATCATTCAGGTTATTTTAAAGAAAAACCGGTTGCAGGGGTATGCCATAAGTGCGAGTGCTAAGGTCGATACGCGCGAAGGATATGATTGGCTGTTTGGGGTCGATCAAAAAGGTGAAAAAGGGGGGTGGTATGTCAAGGGAAAGTTGCAAAAATACCAGTGGACCTGGTCGACTAATGACATGATGCGACAAACACAGGAGGGGCAAAATAGATATGTGACCCTTATTCATGAGGATAAGAAAGGTTTTTCATTCAATAACTGGCTCGACCTTGGATTTAACTACGACCTCACGGAGAAGGATTATATTGATTTGGCGATTAATGTGGAACCTTTGAAACGCACCAACGAAGAAGCGGCAGAGGGTACTATCCGGGAACAATTATTTCAGAACACTCAGATAGACCAAGATGAAGTATATAATTTGAATAGCGATAGCTATTTATCCTATCGTTACCTGGGGATTGATTTTACCTATGAGCATGCCTTTAATAAGAAACGGGATCATTTATTATCGGCTTATATTTCTTATTCTGGGTATTTACATCCGTTAAAGGAATGGCAGAAAGATACCAAAAGTACACCGGTTGTTACAGAACGAACCGGTCATAAGGGATCGGAGGAAAATGAAGTTTTTTGGAGTGCCAATATTAATTATGCCCGTCCTTTGGGTGAAAACTCCTCATTTGAAATGGGGGTGGAAATCAATACCGATGAAATACCAAAGCTATCTACCACAAGCGGCTGGTTTGACAAGGATGATAACATTATCCCTTTTAGCACGGATCGTTTGAATCAGGAAGTGGTGTTTCATGAGAATATTTATGCGGGTTATGTCACTTATAAAGGACAAGTGAATAAATTAGAGTACCAATTGGGGGCGCGTGTGGAACATACCGACCGCCAATCGGATTACAGTTATACCAATGAAAATGGGGAACGGGTGGAAGAACCGGCGCGGAAGAATTTTACGGACTTTTTCCCGACCATACATGCCGTTTATAACTTCAGTGAAGCGAATCAGCTTTCGGCCAGTTATTCAAAACGGATCAATCGACCGGATTATTGGACGCTGATTCCCATGAACCAATATTCATCGCCTTATTCCTTTTACCAGGGGAACGGAAACGTCTTGCCGTCTTACTCACATGCCTTGGAATTGGGTTATAAACGGTCCTGGGATAAAGATTTTATTGCCTTTGAAACCTTTGCCAGAAGAACCCTTAATTTGCGTCAAAACTACACCCGCCAGCTGAGTGAGCGCATTACCCGCTATACACCCGAGAATGTAGGAGCTTCCTGGAGTATTGGTGCCGAGGTGATGGCGGGCGTAGATGTATATGCCTGGTGGAACATGAATCTGTCCACAAGCTTTTACTCTTATCATCTGCATACTGAAATTGAAGATATTGATAAGAAAGAGCAGCAATACCGCTTCGATTCCCGGTTGAATCAAACCTTCCTATTGCCGGCCTCCATGACTTTGAAGTGGGATGTCAGTTACAAGAGTCCCATTATATCGGCACAGGAACGACGAGAGGATTATTTCTTTACCAATGTGGCGGTGCGAAAGGGTTTTATGAAGGATCAATGGAAAGTGACGGTGACAGCTCATAATTTACTAAACACGCTGAAGTATGATCATACAGCAGAGGGCACCGGTTTTTTGATCGAAACCCATACAACCGAAAAGCCCTATTTTTCTTTAAAAGTGGTGTACCGGTTTGACAACCAAAAGTAGGTGATTCGTACATGGATGAGACTGATGCATATAGAAGGTGTTTTATTCTACTCTGAAACATTGATAATTACGCGTCAAAAAAGCCTGACTCCATACGGGGCCAGGCTTCAGACTTATATTTTAAATTATCTTCTTTATTTCTTATTCATTGGCAAATCGACACCATAACCTTTTTGTTTATCCACCCGCTTGAGCAACAGCGAAAAGATCAAACCAACTAATCCTAAGCCCGCGAACATAAAGATGGTCACAGTGTAATCCGATACATCAGGATTTCCCGGATTGGTAACATCCAATAGGTAACCAGCCAATAAGGGGAAGCCCCATAGACCCAGGTTCTGTATCGAGTACATCATGCCATAGGCGGTCCCAATTTGCTTTTCATCCACCAATTTTACCATGCTTGGCCACAAGGCTGCCGGTACCAATGAAAATGCAATTCCGAGCAGAATCATTGGGAAATAGGGGAGCATTGAGGTAAGGCTGAAAATCAGGTGAACCGTTAGCAGTGCTATTGACCCGAAAATCATGGCGGTGGCACTTTTTCCTTTTCGATCGATTAACCAACCGAAGAAAGGGGTAAAGAAGGCGGTAGCAAAAGGCAATAGAGATGTGATTTGGCCACTTTGTACCGCCGTAAATCCAAACTTATCGGAGAAGAAATCGGGAGCAAAGGCCAAAAATGGAAATACAGCTGAGTAAAAGGTTAAGCATAGCAGAGCAA
Organism: Marinilabiliaceae bacterium; assembly: GCA_016342595.1. Lineage (GTDB taxonomy): Bacteria > Bacteroidota > Bacteroidia > Bacteroidales > Marinilabiliaceae > JAEINY01. The sequence goes on along the minus strand of JAEINY010000150.1, from coordinate 5,667 downwards.
TGTATATAAAAGCAGGATTCTTCATGAAGCTACCCATATCGCTAAACGAAAATTTGTTGGTAGCAGTAGAAGAAACAGGTGAATTGTGTTCAATTTGACGATCCAATTTAGCATCAAACAACATGTAGATGACAAATGCCAACAATCCGGTGCCTACTAATACGGCTGCCAGCCAAATAGCAGTGGTGATGGTTGTCCCTTCATTGGAGAGAACAGGGGATAATTGTAAGGCTGCAAAAGTACCCAAGCGGCCAAAACCTACTTTTAAGCCAAAAGCTAAAGCCAGATCTTTTCCTTTAAACCATTTTACCAATATTTTACTGACGACTACAATGGAAGTTTCTGCACCTAATCCGTAAAAGAAGCGGCCCAGCAACATCATTTTCAATTGGGGTGAATAACCCGGCAGAAAGGAGTTCATCGCATCATATCCCAAACCACCGGCGCTGTAATAATCTGAGGCACCATAGGCGGTTAACAAGGCGCCGAAAGCCATGAAGAAGATAAACATGAAACCAGTACGACGAATGCCCAATTTATCCAAAATAATACCTCCAATCACTGCCATTAAAAGGAAAGTATTGGGAATGGAGTAAAAGGAGACGAAGAGACCGTAGTCGGTATTGGTGAAATCATAGACGTCTTTGAGCTGATCCTTTAAAGTAGAGAAGGCATCATAGAAATAATAATTGACTGACAGGATAAAACCGACCAGTACTAAGATGCCCCAACGCAGGGCTACTGATTCATTAAGTGCGCGTTTAAATTGTTCCATATATCAAGTGTTTATTTTCTGTATCAGTAATCAAGCTCATCAAAAAATATTTGTGCGTCTAAGATAGATAAAATGTTATGGCTGTTTAAATGATTGATTTCAGGTTAGACGGAAATTTCATTTCGCATGGAGGATTGGAAGCCATTTATGGAATGACAAATTGGTCTTTAACCTTCAAATTGTTAAAGGAGGTCATTAATGCTTTCATTTTATTTTACGTTTCATTTCAATAGGTAAAATATGACTTTCAATCGTAAAATTAACCCATCCTTTGAGTAATTTTTATCTTTCAATAGATAACATAACCCTTTCGATTTGCAATTTTTTGATGTCAATCGATACTTTTTCGAAGTTTTGAAAGATAATTTAGCCACTCCTGATAAAAACGAAAGACTCCCGCATTGAGAAGATCCGGCTTATTACTGTTTTTTCAGCGTTTATTGGAAAAATGAGTAGCTTTAGATTAATCCTTCTATTTTTGCGTGTAGATGGAACAATTTAAAGGCATCATACAACGTATCACTTACCATAATCCGGAAAATGGCTGGACTGTAATGCGGGTTAATCCCATTGACCGCCCTCAGGATGTGAAGACGGTGACAGTACATCAAGCCAATGTATTTGCAGGAGCCACCATGATTTTTGAAGGTGAGTGGACGTCTCATCCCAAGTTTGGTGAACAGTTTAAAGCTCAAAATACCATTGAATGTAAACCGGCCAGTGTATCAGCATTAGAGAAATACATTGGTTCAGGTTTGATATACGGTGTAGGGCCAAAAATTGCCAAACGGATCGTGAAGCATTTTGGTGATGAAACCATGGATGTGTTTGAAAACCATATGGAGCGTTTGACTGAAGTACCTGGAATTGCATCTACTAAACTGGATCAGATTACCCAATCATGGACCGAGCACCGGGAGATTCGCAATGTGATGCTCTTTTTGCAGGAGTATGGGGTGAGTACGCTCTTTGCGGTCAAAATATTCAAGACGTATGGAAATGATGCGATTCGGATCGTGAAGGAAAATCCCTATCAATTGTCGAAAGATATATACGGTATTGGTTTTTTCTCAGCTGATAAGATTGCTTTGAGTATGGGCCTGGCGGAGGATAGTCCGCAACGAATACGGGCAGCGATCAGTCATGTTTTGGCGGCCAGTCGCGAACGGGGGCACTGTTACCTGGAACTGGAATGTATTCAGCAGGATGTGAACATGCTACTTAAGGCTGATTATGGTGTTTTGGTGGTGAGTGAGGTGCATGCCATGGAGGTTGATAAGGATCTGATGGTGCGCTTACTTGACGAACAGGCAGGAAGTGTGAAATGCTACTATTCTAAATCGCTCTATTATGATGAGCTACATACAGCTGAGATTGTTTTACGTTTTTTAAAGCGATCTCTTCAAGTAGATACCAGTCGTATTAATAGTTGGTTAAGTCGTTTTAATCAACAACAAGAATTTCCGTTAAGCGATGAGCAATACGATGCTGTATTAGGTATCTGTCAACATTCGTTCTCTATTCTAACCGGCGGCCCTGGTTGTGGAAAGACAACAACCACACGTGCCTTGGTTAAATTATTACAGGCCATGGACAAGCAACTGACCCTGGCTGCTCCCACAGGGAGGGCCGCACAACGCATGGCCGAAGTCATCGGCTTGGAGGCACAAACGATCCATCGCTTGTTGGTGTGGCAACCGCAAACCGGCCAATTCAAGAAGAATGAAGTGGAACCATTGGAAACCGAGGTGGTCATCATTGATGAGTGTTCCATGTTGGATATCTCTATCAGTGCTTCTTTATTAAAGGCCATTCCGTCAACTGCCCAGGTATTGTTTATTGGTGATCCGGATCAGTTGCCGTCGGTGGGGGCCGGTAATGTGCTGAAGGATTTAATAGAGAGTCAGAAAGTGCCATGTTTTCATTTACGTAAGGTTTTTCGTCAGGCGCAGGAGAGTAGTGTCATTAAGTTTGCCCATCAAATCAATCGACGCATTATTCCAAAAATGGAATCCCCCATTCATCGTCCTAAAGTGTGGGAGGAAGGGACGGATTGTTTGTTTATTGATTCAGAAGAAGCTACCAAGGATCAATCTCAGTTCATTAAAAAAATCACCCGGACAATGAAGGGAGTGGTAGAAAATGAAGGATTGGCTTTTGTGCGAGAGAAAGCTGGTGAGGGCTTAAATGATACCTATAAATCTGTTTTGATGGAGGAGGACTTTTACATCAAGGAAACATCAGAAACAGAAATAGAGGAAATACGGAGAAAAGGAGTACGATCCTATGTGTTTAACATACCTCAGGATTTTCTGCATGCCGATATTCAATCTTTGTTGAAATCAGAGAGTCATGCATCAGCCTTGCAAAAGGTTCTCAAGGATGTGCATCCCTGGTCGTCGTTGCGTTACGGTTTTGTGGCATCCGATATGGTGGTGCGCTTGTATGCGCAAACCATTGCTCAAAAACTGGGTACTGATAAAGAGGTACAGATTTTGTCGCCCATGACAGTGGGCACCATGGGTACACGTAACTTAAATCTATTGGTACAAGCAACCAGTAATCCAGCCAGCAGCCATAAACCCGAATTGCTTTTGGGAGAACGCTTATTCCGGTTAGGCGACCGTGTTATACAGCGGCGAAATAACTATGATTTGGAAGTTTTTAATGGGGATATTGGGCGTATTTCAGCTATTGATACACAGGAAAGCGCTTTGGAAGTGGCTTATGTAAGCAATGGAAATACCCGTCATGTACACTATGAAAAGCAAGACTTGATGGATTTGGATCTGGCGTATGCCATCACTATTCATAAATCACAAGGAAGTGAATTTGATGTGGTGATTATACCAGTGGGCCTTCAGCATTTTAATATGCTCTATCAAAATCTAATCTATACGGCATTAACCCGGGCAAAAAAAATGGCCATTTTTGTAGGTACCCGAAAAGCACTGGGTATCGCCGTGCGTAACATTGACAACCGATCGCGCAAAACCATGTTGCGTCAGTTGCTTGTTAATGAATAAACCCACGTGATCAGCATGATTTTGTGGGTTTGATTAAGAAATGATTAATTATTTTTCCAATTTCTTCCCGGTGGCAATGAAATAGTTCAACGCACCTTCCCAATAAATCATGGCATGTTGAAATTCGTCATCTAATAAAATAGGCATTCTGAGTTTTATTTAAAATGGTGTTCTGATAGGTTAAATCCAAACTACAAGAGCCATGGTTATCCAATTTAGCGTTTATTATGATACTTCAATAAGATGTTGAAGTGATTGTTTAGTTTCGAATCAATCTTGAAAATAGTCTGTTTTTTTGTGTTTGGAACTTGATTGTAGTATCAAACCAGTAAATTTTCAGTATTTTTCATCTAAATAATATCAATTAGAAGAAATTGCATTGGATAATGTTGCAATTCATAATTAATTCGGGTTGAAGAATGTGTTAGAAGGGTACAAAACAGAATTGGAAATAGCCCGATGTTACGATTGGTTAAATGTGTTTAATGAATAGATTATCAATTGCATATGACGCCATGATTGATGTTGTGCCAAATAAATATAAAATCAATTTTTCACAACAAAGCCATTATTCAGGCCTTACTAAACTTCAGTATCAACAAACTTTTACTACTTTTACATCGAAAGAACCACATGTTATTCATTTGCTAATAGTATGCCAGGCGATGGATATTAGATGATTAAAATATGAGCAGAAACCTTTACAGTATTATTACAGGAACGGGCAGTTACATCCCGACTGAGTGTATAAAAAATGAAGACTTTTTAGCCAATGATTTTTACGGAAAAGACGGTAAGAAACTGACCAAGGCTAATCAGGAAATTATCAATAAATTTCAGGAAATTACCACCATTACTGAACGACGTCATGTGTCTGAAGATTTGGTGACATCTGATATTGCCTACTTTGCCGCTTGTAATGCGATTGAAAGTGCCGGGATTAATAAGGAAGAGTTGGATTACATTATTGTGGCTCACAATTTTGGTGATGTAGGTAGTGATAACCGACGCACTGATATTGTACCTACTTTGGCGGCACGAGTAAAGCACAAATTAGGAATTGAGAATCCTGAAACGGTTGCCTATGATCTCCCATTTGGTTGTCCGGGATGGCTGCAAGCGGTTGTTCATGCTGATTATTATTTGCGCTCAGGGGATGCCAAAAGAATATTAGTGATTGGAGCCGATGTATTGTCCAGAGTTTCTGATCCACATGATATTGACAGTATGATATATGCTGACGGGGCAGGGGCAGTTGTGTTGGAGGCTGTTGAAAGCGAGGAGCCCATTGGTATTTTGGCGCATAAAACACGTTCAGACACGTTGTTGTATTCCAAGATGTTGTTCTTGGGATCGTCTTACAAAGAAGGGGCTGATAGTGATAAAGAATTGTACCTGAAGATGAATGGCCGAAGACTGTATCAATATGCATTGGAAACGGTACCAAAGGCTATTCAAGCAGCGCTGGAGAAAAGTAATGTGCATTTGAGTGAAATTAAGAAAGTGCTTATTCACCAGGCCAATGGCAAAATGGATGATGCTATTTTAGATCGTTTATATTCCCTATACGATATAAATGAAAGCCCTCAAGATGTAATGCCAATGACCATTGCAAAATTGGGTAACTCATCGGTTGCGACAGTTCCTACATTACTTGACCTTATCATGAAAGGGGAAATGGAAGGCCATGAAATAAATAAAGGTGATACCATTGTTTTTGCATCAGTAGGTGCAGGGATGAACATCAACGCAATGGTATACAAATATTGATATTATTTGTAAAATAAATAAAAAGCAAAATGCTTCAGGAAATAATGGTTTCCTGAAGCATTTTTTTTTGATGTCGTTCTCAATGGCATTCAGGTT
>JAEINY010000149.1 GCA_016342595.1 Marinilabiliaceae bacterium | reverse complement strand
TCTCCGAAACTCTGTGTAACAATTTTATGAATTATCAAAAAAAAGCAAAACTTGTTTTTTGAACCACACAGCACTAATATCATCAGTTTAGTTGGTGACGAAGGCTAGTGCATAATCAAGCACCCGGTAGCCGGGAATATTATTTCCCACCATAAATCCAACCTCCTATAATTGCCGTAAAAGGAGCCACTAATACCAAGCCAAAGCTACCTACCATGGTGTGCAAAAATTCAGCTGACACATAATTCATATTTACAATATTTATAAACGGCGTACCTTGGGCCATAAACACCATAAGCAGAGCTGTAAAACCACCTGAATAAGCTAAGAGTAGAGTTGTGGTCATAGTTCCTACCACAGATTTACCCACCGCAAAACCCGATTTGATAATTGAGCGTGTTTTCATTTCCGGGTTGTTTTTATGCAATTCATGCTGCGAAGCAGAGATATCCATGGCAATATCCATTACCGCCCCGGATGACGACAAAAATATACCTGCATAAAAAATATCTGTTAATTTTAAATGTGCGAATCCGGAGTATAACAAGGTTTCAGAAAACGGTTTTACGGCTCCGTGAATGTAAAAGGCATTTCCGAATGTTATGGATAAAATACCGGTTATCACAACTCCTGAAATAGCTCCCAAAAAAGCAACACATCCTTTTTTTGAAAATCCTCCAACCAGAAATATTATTACTGCAGTAAGAAAAATAACAGCAATTAAAGAAATAAGTATGGGATTGTAACCTTTAAGAAATCCGGGAATCAATATTTTCCATATTACAAGCCCTGTAAATACAAATGAAAAAAGGGCTTTTACGCCTGTCCATCCACCAAAAGCAATTAAAAGCAGTATAAACAAACCTAAAAGTATAAGTTCTGTATTTATCCGGTAATGATCCACAACACTGGCATTAATTATTTCTTTCAGTGTTTCGTCTTTATTGAGGACAACCAGCACTTTATCACCTGCTTTAAATATCTTGTCAAATTCCATTCGTCCCATAAGATGATTCGTTGCAGTCACTATATCCCCTTTAAAATCACCTTCCAGTATTTTGACTCTTAATCTCTGCTCGCCGGTTTTTAATATCTCCATCTGCATTACCTCTTTATTGTCAACGGCTGTAATCCGACCTTTTACTCTTGATGAAAACTGGTCGTTATTTTGCTCAAATCCTGTTGGCAAGTAAATCAGAACTGACATTATTACTATTAAAAACAATATTAAGTAAGTATCTGCATGAAATAATGATTGAAATATTGTTCTGTTCATCCTGTTTTGAGTTTTTTATACTAAAAACAGCCAAATAAATAGCATCGGGCTTTCGTTTGGCTGTTTTAATAATGAGTGGCTGTAGTCTGTTTAAACTGTTCTGTTACTCTACTTTTTTCTGAATAGCTCAACTACAATTCAAGTACCATGTATTTTAATATTTCATTATTAGTTTACAACTGGAAATTCCACACCAATAAGTTTCATAATATTCTTAGGGATATCCGTATTGTCAAAATAACCTGAAAAAAGATCCTGGCCCGGTCCCATGGCTCTTGCCGGAATAGGTGTACCTGTGTGAGAGAAAGTAGTCCATGAAATACCGGCTTTATGAGCCAGCAGATGCGTAATTTTCACAGTTAGTGGATTATAACCTCCATATAATAAATAGGATTGTTCATCTGTTTCGTTCCCTTTTTCCATGTAACGCACAAAAGCATTGCGCAATTGATCCAGTTCAAAATCCTTTAATTCAAGACCTTTGCTTTCATCGCCCAAGCCATAGTCTTTTTTAATCATATCAAGAACGACAGAAAACTCAGGCGTTTTACCTTGACAGCTTTTTATATAATTTTTCACCTTTACATCAAAAGCATCACCGGAAACTTTTTGATGTTTTAACTTTTTAAACGCCGATTCATAATGCGAACCGGCAAAGCCCATTGTGAGGCCCCCTGTTTCATGGTCGCCCACAACAACAATTAAAGTTTCTTTCGGATGATTATTATAAAAATCAATAGCTTCGGCAATGGCATTATCAAAATCAATAACTTCATGAATCGCTGTTGCGGCATCATTTCTATGGCATGTCCAGTCAATTTTTCCGCCTTCTACCATCATAAAAAAGCCATTTTTATTATCCAGCATTTCTATTCCTTTGGCAGTGAACTGAGCAAGCGTAATGTCCTCATCTGTTTGATCAATAGAATAACGCAAAGCGCTTCCTCCACACAAGACAGGGCTTACTGCGATTACTTTACCATCTTTGGGGCTTAGCTTTTCAAAGTCAGCTTTAGTATTGATATATTTATAAGCTCTTTCCTTTGCTAATTCGATAGCATTTTTCTTCTTATTGCTTACTGAATTATCTCCATTATCAATTCCAGTACTACCAGCCTTTAACGCCGCTAAGTCATCACTGTTTCCTTCAGGGCATTTTAAGCCGCCTCCACCAAAAAAGTCAAAATTACTTTCGCTTAACTGCACATCTATTTCATAATAATTACTTCTCTCTGGTTGATGCGCGTAAAACACAGCAGGTGTGGCATGATCAATTGAAACGCTTGAAATAACACCGACTTTCATACCTTTTTCTTTGGCAAGTTCTGCTACCGTTTTCAGCGGTTTCTGTTTTGACGGACACATACTGATGGTCGAGATTGATGTTTTATGGCCTGTAGCCAAGGCTGTTCCGGCAGCAGCAGAACCGGTGATGTAGCGGTTGTGGGCATGGGTAGTGTAAAAACCCTGAGCAGGGAATTTACTTAAATTCAATTTTTTTATCCCTACATTTTTATCCTCTGAAGACAAAAAAGCTTCAGCAGCATTAGCCTGTGATAAGCCAAATCCATCACCTATAAACAAAAAAACATATTTGGGCTCCTTTCCTTTGTAATCATTACGCTTCTGCTCAGCAACACTCGCATTTTGGGCAACTAATACTCCCTGAAATAATAAAAAAAACGAGCATATTAATGAAAATGATTTCAATTGTTTCTTACTTAACATCATATAATTGAATTTTCTTGATTTTTTTGGCAATGTTAATAATTTGTTTTGAAGATTTGTCTGTTATGTACTATTATAATAACCATCTCTCCGAAATAACACAGTACACTTCTTCTATCTATGTATATTAGGAGGGGGCTATCAGGTTTAAAGTTCGGGAAAGTGGGTTTTTAATGATATTCAACCCCATCCGGGGTTGTGCTGTAATCGGATCAAATAATAATAGCCGTAGGTGTTAACCTACGGAAGAACGGTATAATCGCCAGAACCCTAACCTGGACGAGCCTGAACCAAATAATGAATATATACATCAAACAAAACAGCCACCCCAAACGGAGTGGCTGTTCAATTTTATATTAGTAGCTTGTTTATGCGTCCACTGACCACAAACTAAAATCTACTGACTATTCTCTACTGACCAATTACTTCAAAGAAATCAACGACTCCCCAGTCATCTCCTCTGGTTGCTCAACACCCATCAAATTTAAGATAGAAGGAGCTACATCAGCCAGAATACCATTTTTGATGTCACCTTCACGCTCAGTAACCCATACAAAAGGTACCGGGTTCAACGAGTGAGCAGTGTTTGGTGATCCATCGGCGTTAACAGCGTTATCAGCATTACCGTGATCGGCAATGATGATGGCTTCGTAACCATTCACTTTAGCTGCTTCAACAGTGGCTTCCAGACACTCATCCACCGCTTTCACGGCTTTCATAATGGCATCGTAATCACCGGTATGACCTACCATATCGGTATTGGCATAGTTCAAAGCAATGAAATCGTACTTCTGCTTATTTAGCTCAGTAACGATATTGTCTTTCACTTCGTGCGCACTCATCTCTGGTTGCAAATCGTAAGTAGCTACTTTAGGAGAGTTCACCAATACGCGGTCCTCACCTTCGTAAACCGCTTCACGGCCACCTGAGAAGAAGAAGGTCACGTGTGCATATTTTTCAGTCTCAGCAATACGTAACTGCTTCAAACCGGCATTCGCTACCACTTCACCAATGGTGTTGTTCACATTATCCTTGTCATATATGATGTTCACATTTTTGAATGAGGCATCATAGGGAGTCATGGTGAAGTACTGCAACGGAAGCGTTTTCATGCCGTACTCGGGCATATCCTCCTGAGTTAATACCTGTGTGATTTCACGGGCACGATCATTACGGAAGTTAAAGAAGATAACCACATCACCTTCCTGAATAGTGCCTACAGGTTTGCCATCAGCATCCACCTGACTAATCGCTTTGATGAATTCATCGGTCACGCCTTCATTGTACGATTCGTTAATGGCCGCAACTACATCAGTAGTGGTTTTACCAGTTCCGTTGACCATCAAATCGTATGCTTCTTTCACGCGTTCCCAACGTTTATCACGATCCATGGCGTAATAACGACCAATCACAGAAGCTACTTTACCACCTGATGTTTTCATGTGATCCACCAGCTCAGTCATAAAACCTTTACCACTTTTAGGGTCACAGTCACGTCCATCCATGAAAGCATGTACGAAAGCACGCTCTTCAATGCCGTACTCTTTGGCAATATCCAGCAATTTGTGCAGGTGTTCCTGGCTACTGTGTACTCCACCTCTGGACATTAATCCCAGAAAGTGAATCTGTTTGTTGTTTTCTTTGGCATGTGAATAAGCCTTTACGATTTCAGGGTTTTGAGCGATGCTTCCATCTGCACAGGCATGATTAATCTTCACTAAATCCTGATATACTACACGGCCGGCACCAATGTTCAGGTGACCTACTTCACTGTTGCCCATTTGTCCGTCAGGTAAACCTACATTTTCCCCCGAAGCTTGTAATTGTGAATTTGGATAGTTCTTCACCAAGCTATCAAAGTAAGGTGTTTCACCCGTGAAAATGCCATCTGCTTTTGTATGATCGCCATACCCCCATCCATCCAGGATGATTAAAATCGTCTTCTTATCCATGTGACAATATTTTGTTTTTTGAACTCTTCTGCTTATTAATTAAAATTTTACAAGCGGCAAAAATACTCAATTAGCAGACAAAAAAAAAGGAGAATGCGTTAATTGAACTTAAAACTCACCCTTGGCAGTATAACAACGATTGATGACTTTGGTTTAGGCGCTTAGGGGATAGCTTTTATCAACATGTTGTTCAAATTGAAATCTACACAAACATTCCGCTAGTCATTCAAACCCAAAGTTTTATTATTGATTTTTAGGTATTATATTAGGTTGAAGCGAAGCGAAGCCATCTCTGTGCTCCTCCGTGTTACCTCAGTCCAACTCTGTGTAACAGTTGGGCGTAGCGAATTAACCTTTGCGGCTCTTCGCGATATTTTCATGGCGAACTTTGCGTTACAATTCTTCATTTGTTGATCGATATTCATCATTTGGTGCTTATATTTTCAGTGACCGGATAAACTGCTGCATCCGCTCATAATGGGAGCCTTCCCAATAAACTTTATCACACTGCTTACAAACGAAGAAATCGTGAAATTGCTGAAAAGTATCGTGTGGAACTCTTTCGAAGATAAGTGTTTTTGATACTTTCTCAATCGGATGATTACAGGCAATACATCGGGAGAAAGGCCGGAGTTGGGAAATTAAATCAAATTTTCTAATAACTTCTATGAGTTGAGGTTTGGGATGAATGGAACGGACGTAATAACCATGTCTGATTTTTGGTGAACGTAGCAAGGCCTTATCGCGGGTGAGTATAATGCGGTTTTCGGCCTGTGATCGTTGCACAATGACAGCATCTTCAAAGTCATTCTTGTAAAGGGTGTCGAAGCCTACCATGCGTAAATACCGTGCTAATTTCCCAAGGTGAGCATCTAAAATGAATCGCGTATCGCGGAGTGGTTGTGGGCGAAGTGCCGTCATGCTGGATATGTCCAAACTTTCAAATACCGGATAAACAGATATATTTTCGCCTCCTTTTAATGAATAATCTAAATTCACGGATTTACTGTTGACCAATATCAAATCAATTTCGGAGAGCGGAACGCCTATGGACAGAATCGCTTCCTGCAATTTTAACGGGCCTGCATAGATATAATCAAAAGAGCGTTGTTTTTTAGCCAATGGTAAAAAGTCATTCAGCTCAGCGTAAAATCTAAATTGAGCGGATTTATAATGGATGTTTTTCATTTTTTCGTATTTAAAATGAGAGACGCCCTGAAGGTACGAATGGAATAGTCTGACAGGCAAGAAAATTGACGAGTAATTCAGAGGCGAATTTCACACTTCATAAGTGTATTAAAGGCATAGTTTTTGTTATGGAACAGGTCGGTTTTTATGACTGGTTTTGCGTGTTTGAATAGAATGGATTTGCAACGGTCAGAAAAAGCGAAGATAATGTCATTTAAATAGTAAAAACGATTTTTGTTAGATGAGAAAATTTCTCTTTACCTTCATTCTTTTAGGATATCTAAGTGTATTGAATGCACAAGTTGTACAAGTCACAGATAAAAATTCTGCTCAGCCATTGGAGCTGGTTACCATTTTCAGTCAATCACACCTGGTTAATACCGTCACTAATTCAAAAGGCACAGCTAACCTTTCTGAGTTTAGGGGATTAGATGAGATTATTTTTCGTTTGGTGGGGTATGAAACGACCATCTTTAGTTATTCAGAACTGGAGCAGTTGAATTTTAAAGTAAGCATGGAGCAGTCGGAGCTATCTCTGGACGAAGTGGTTATTTCGGTTACTCGTTGGAAACAAGGTAAAAGAGAGACCTCTGCAAAGATTGCCACACTTCGACCCAAGGATATAGCTTTTTTAAATCCTCAAACGGCAGCTGATTTGGTGGGTATGACCGGGGATGTATATATTCAAAAAAGTCAGATGGGTGGTGGTAGCCCCATGATACGCGGATTTGCAACCAATAGAGTACTCATCGCAGTGGATGGTGTTCGGATGAATAATGCCATCTTTCGCAGTGGAAATATTCAAAATATTATTTCACTTGATCCTTTTGCCACAGATCGTTCCGAAGTTATTTTCGGTCCCGGGTCTGTCATCTATGGGAGTGACGCCATAGGTGGTGTGATGGGTTTTTATACCCTGCATCCGGAATTATCGAATGATGATCAGTCATTGGTAAAGGTAAATGCGGTGACACGTTATGCATCGGCTAATACCGAAAAAACCGGGCATGTTGATGTTAATTTGGGATTTGATAAATGGGCCTCAGTCACCAGTTTTTCATTCTCTGATTACGACGACCTGAAGATGGGAAGCCATGGACCGGATGATTATTTGCGACATCAATATGTAGATCGTTTGAATGGGCAGGATGTAATAGTTGAAAATGAGGATGCAAAACTGCAGGTGCCAACCGGGTATGATCAAATGAGCCTGATGCAAAAGTTGCGTTATTCGCCCAATGATAACTGGGATGTAAATTATGGATTTCATTATTCCACCACCTCAGATTATGACCGCTACGATCGCTTGACGCAACCCAAGGGGGATGGTTTTAAATCAGCGGAGTGGTATTATGGCCCTCAGGTTTGGATGATGAACACCGTTAGCTTACAACATAAAGCCAGTAATCAGCTATTTGATCATGTGAATATTATTGCCGCCCATCAGTTGTTTGAGGAGAGTCGCCATGATCGGAAATTTGGTAAGGAGGATTTACGCCACCGTTACGAAAAAGTGAATGCCCTCTCATTGAATGTCGATTTTGAACGGCAGTGGAAAGGGGGGACCCGTATGTTTTATGGTGTTGAGTTGATTTCCAATAAGATTAATTCCACAGGGGAGAAAGAAAATATAAATTCGGGTGAGACTGAAGAAACAGCCTCTAGGTACCCGGATGATTCCCGCTGGCATTCCATCGCGGCTTATGCCAATGTGCTTCATAAGATTAATCCGAAAATGAACCTGCAAGGTGGTTTACGCTATAATCAAATCATCTTGAAAGCCGATATCGATGATCAATTTTATCCATTCCCGTTTGAAGATGCGGATATCAATACCGGCGCTTTAACAGGGAGTTTGGGTTTGGTTTTTAACCCGTGTGAAAGTTGGCAATTAAGCACCTCAGCGTCTACCGGTTTTAGAGCTCCCAATATTGACGATGTGGGGAAGGTGTTTGATTCAGAACCGGGAGCTGTGGTCGTGCCTAATCCCGATTTGGAACCGGAGTATGCGATTAACTGGGAGATGGGTGCTGCTTTTATTGTTGCTAAACGCTTAAAGCTGGATGCAGCCGTCTATTATACCTATTTAACCAATGCCATGGTGCGTCGTGACTTTTCACTGAATGGAGATGATACCATCGAATATGATGGGGAGACGAGTCGGGTGCAGGCCATGCAAAACGCAGCTCATGCCTATGTGTACGGAATTCAATGTGGCATGGAACTCAAGTTGCCTGCCGGATTTGCTGTTTCGTCACGATTTAATTATCAAAAAGGAGAAGAGGAGCAGGACGATGGATCCTATTCACCGCTTCGCCATGCAGCACCCTGGTTTGGAACTACCCATTTGAGTTATACTACCAAACGGTTGAAGATTGATTTGAATAGTCAATATAATGGGAAGATGAGCTATGCAAATATGCCGGTTTCAGAGCATGGGAAGAGCTATATGTATGCCCTGGATGAAAATGATAATGTCTATTCACCGGCCTGGCAAACGCTTAATATTAAAGCTCAATATAAAGTGAACACAATGTTGTTGATAACAGCAGGTGTAGATAATATTACAGATGAACGATATAAGCCATACTCTTCCGGAATTGCAGCACCAGGGCGTAATTTTATTGCGTCGCTGCGAGTGACGCTTTAAAACTACTGACGGCGTGAATAAGTTAATAATTCCTTATTCACGCCGTCAGTAGTCATGGCTTTTTTTATAGTCAGACGCTGAATAGAGTGCAAATTAATTTGCCTCCAGCAACTTCTCTATTACGTCAATATACATGGGCATCACTCCTGTACCGTGATCAGCTCCTTCTAAAGTGATAAATTGAACTTTATCAATGCCCTGTCCCATATTTAGGAAATCAGTGTATAAATTTTCAGAAATGAAATAAGGCACATTTATATCGGCATTGCCATGGTATAAAGTGATCGGTTTGGTGTTTTGCCAGGCTGCCTGGCTATTGTCAGAGAGGGCGTTCCGCAATGGCTTAAAGTCAGCATGGGTATCAAATTCGGCCAATAATCTTTCTGATAGCAGTTCCTGCATGTTGGTGGTTAGCTGATCGTTGATTTGGCCGGAAGAGTTAAGGCCATTAAAAAGCCCTGGTATAAGAGAGGCATATGGCTCACTGAAATAAAGGGGAAAATTATCCTCTATAGCACCAACTGATTGGTAACTATTGATTAGATAAGGTACATAAAAGGGTTGTACATAATTGGTTTGATCGAATAAAAATGTTTTCATACCAAGCAGGTTATAGGCCCCGGCGCCACAGGCTGAACCGGTAAGGGTTAATCCCGGGATGGGAGACTGTTCAATATCGTAATGAGAAACCAAAGAAGCCCAGCCTCCTAATGAATAGCCGGTCAGGAATAGTTCACCGGATAACTGAAAGGGGTAATCACCTGTTTGAGCCATTTCCTGTACAGCCAGCAACATATCCCGGATAGTGGATTGAAAAAGAGGTTTGTAATGGTAGGGGTGGTCCAATGATTCGTTTGCACCAAAACCGATATAGTCGGGAATAATGACCACATAACCCAGGCCGGCAAAAGCCCGAAGTAACATTAACTCCGTGTTATCCAGATTTTCACTGGGGGCACTGCTGTGTTGGACGATGGTTCCGTTTTGAAAACTAATTGCCATAGATTTTAAGCTGGCATCATCGGGAATGCAAACTAATCCGGATAAGGTGATGGTTGAACCATCGGCATATGAGGAGACATATTCGATATAATACACTTTTATGCCGGCTACTACATCGTCTGATAAATCCGGTGCACTTGGTACAGTGTTGGACAATAGTACAAATAGAGCTTTTACCGCATTTAAATCAGCGCTGGCATCCTCTATTTCTGTTGCGCTCAGTAATACTTTGGTTTCAATAGGTGGTTCCGGATCATCATCATCATCTTTTTTACAAGACCAAACGATGGCGATCAATAAGAACAGAAACAGATACTTCGTTGCTTTCATCTTCCTGAGATTTAAGTTTCACATAATTCCAATTGTTTTG
Source organism: Marinilabiliaceae bacterium (assembly GCA_016342595.1). Classification (GTDB taxonomy): domain Bacteria; phylum Bacteroidota; class Bacteroidia; order Bacteroidales; family Marinilabiliaceae; genus JAEINY01. The sequence goes on along the minus strand of JAEINY010000149.1, from coordinate 5,251 downwards.
AGCTGGAGATTGTTTGCAAGTTATCCCCAACGGTGTTCATCTGTCAAGTAGATTGATTGATTTTAATCAAAAAGATTAATGGAGGAAAAGCGATAATAAATGTAATTACCAAGGAATTTCTTAACTTGATTATTGAAATTTTAAGCTTTGTGAAAATAATATACTATGTCTCCTGATACCAGAAAACACAGAGGCCCTAATCAGAAGGATCTTCTGCTTTTTGCCGATCGTCATATTCCGGTCTTATGTGCGGCCGCCAGAGATTATCTTTGGTTACTCAATGGCGGGTATCCCATCAAAGCAACGTTGAAACTGGTAGGGGACCAATATGCATTGCATCAACGACAGCGATCAGCTATTGCCCGCAGCATCTGTTCGGATGAGCAAAAAAACAGGATTCATTCTGTACAGCGAGAGAACCTTATCGCTCAATCTATTTTTATCGATGGATTTAACACTATTATTACTCTGGAAGCCATGGTGTGTCAAGCCCCCATATTCATTTGCCGGGATCAGACTCTGCGCGATCTGGCAGGTATACATGGCTCCTATCATAAAATAGTCGAAACCCCTGAAGTGATCAGATTAGTGGCTCGTGCACTTGAATTCTTAAAACCGTCAGCTGTCACCTGGTTTTTTGATCGACCTGTTTCCAATAGCGGGCGTTTAGCTGCGTTGGTTAAATCCATTGGTCAGGAAGAAGATGCGATCTGGGAATGTTTGACTACCGATAGAACAGATCAAAAACTGATGGCACAAAAAGGGGTATTGGTAAGCGCTGATTCAGGTATCTTATTGAATTGCGCTGGATGGTTCAATCTAACTCGTTTTGTTAAAGATCATTTGGCTGTAAAAGGATGGTTTATTGATCTGCTATCCTAAAAAAGGGATTATTATTCCATCAGTTAACATTAATTAACGTCAAAATAGCCAACATCACTCATGGAGTGGGTGTTTATGTCAAAAAACGGTCTATCTTTGCGGCCAACAAAATTAAAGGACCACTCCGGTCACTTTCGACAGAACTTCGGAGCTAACGCTCAATCAGGGAAAACATACTGTAGCGAACGTGGGGTAGGGTGGAGATTAAAACATTTTTATGCAGACATTTAAAGAGACAGGCCTTTCTGAAGAGGTACTGAGAGCCATTGGTGAGTTAGGCTTTGAAACTCCCACCCCCATCCAAAGTAAAACCATTCCTGAAATTCTGAACAACGGTAACGACCTGATTGCTTTAGCGCAAACAGGAACAGGAAAAACAGCTGCTTTTGGTTTACCCCTAATTCAGCAAATTGCTACTGATACAAAGAATATTCAAACATTGGTGCTTTGTCCGACACGTGAATTGTGTTTGCAGATCACAAAAGATTTGAATGCGTATTCCAAGTATTACAAAGACTTGTATGTGACACCTGTTTATGGTGGTGCGGATATCCGTACACAAATGAAGGCCTTGAAACGTGGTTCGCACATCGTTGTTGGGACACCTGGACGTATGAACGATTTGATTAATCGCAAGGCCATTCAATTACAGGATGTGCGTTGGTTAATTCTGGATGAAGCCGATGAAATGTTGAACATGGGTTTCAAAGATGATTTGGAAACCATTATGGCTCAAACACCAGAGTGGCGCCAAACATTGTTGTTTTCAGCAACTATGCCGCAAGCTATTTCGAAGATGTCCAAGAAATACATGCAGGATCCTACCGAGATTAGTGTAGGGACCAAAAATGCCGGTGCCACTAATGTGGAACATCACTATTACATGGTGCATGCCAGCGATCGTTACAAAGCATTGAAACGCATCGTGGATGTGACACCAGATGTGTATGGTATTGTATTTTGCCGTACCCGCCTGGAAACAAAAGATATTGCTGATAAATTGATGGCCGATGGTTACAATGCCGATGCCATTCACGGTGATTTGTCGCAAGCCCAACGTGATATGGTAATGCAGCGTTTTAGAACCAAGCATTTACAAGTGTTGGTAGCTACTGATGTGGCAGCACGTGGTATTGATGTTAATGATTTAACGCACGTTATTAACTATAATCTGCCGGATGATATTGAGGTGTACATTCACCGAAGTGGACGTACCGGTCGCGCAGGAAAAAAAGGTACTGCAGTATCCATTATTCATGCACGTGAAACGCATCGCATTAGAGCGATCGAGAAAATCTCAAAGAAGACTTTCGAACGGAAGATGATTCCAACGGCCGAAGAGATTTGTGAAAAGCAGTTGTTTAGTTTTGTCGATCGGGTGATAAAGACAGAAGTGGACGAGACATCGCCGGTTAGTGCTTTCTTACCGGCTATCTATGAAAAACTTGCGTCATTGGAGCGTGAAGAGTTAATCATGAAATTTGTAGCGGCAGACTTTAGACGCTTCGTGGAGTATTATAAGAATGCACCTGATTTGAACGTGTATAATGCGCGTGAGTCGAAAGGTAATAGACGTGATCGTGGGGATCGTGGGGACAGAAATGACCGTGGAGATGGTGTTCCATTTAGCCGACTGTTTGTAAATATGGGTAAAACTGATGATGTGAACTCCGGTGATCTGATTGGTTTGATCAATAGCAAGATGAAGGGTGTGACGGTGAAGGTTGGTAAAATCGAGCTGTTGAATAACTTCTCTTTTGTTGAGGTAGATAAAGAATACGAGCAGGAAGTGATCGATAAGCTGAGTAAAGCTAAGCTTAAGGGTAAGAAAGTATCCTTAGAGGTAGCTACGCCCAAACCCTCATCTTCCAGACGCAAGTCATCATCGAGGAGAGATGGTGGAGGCGGAGGTCGAAGAGATCGTTACAGAAGCTAAGATTGATAAGAAAATCCAGCTATTAAATTGGCTAAATACTCAAAATATAAAACCCCGGAGCCATGCTCCGGGGTTTTTTGTTAATCTTAGTGATCGAATGATTAGTTATTTATTGAATTGAATCCAGTAGTTCTGCATGCAATGCGGGTGACGAGGAATCTAAAATACCAGTAATAACTCCTCCTTTGTAATCGATCAACACTTTTCCCATGTACGGGTCTTCCAGGTCATAGCGCTTGACTTTTACTTTCTTTTTATACTTTAGTCGATCGAAATATCGGCCTAAAAAAGCTTTACAGTCTGCATCCGATCCTTTGTATATAAATAATCGACAGGAACCTGATTCGGTCTTATACAGGGAAGTGAAAACACCATTAAAACCGGTGACGCCCAAAAAATTCTCCGCCATGTAGCGTTCACTCATTTTTACTTTTCCCCGGGATGGGAAATTAGCCAGTTCTTTGGGCAGTTGACAATCCTCACAAATGCGTTCGGCCACCTTATGGGAGAAATCCAAAATGGACTGTTTAGGTGCGGCAGGTGAACCATTGAATACCTTCACATAATAATCGCCTGCCAGAAAAAAGGCGGTGCCCTCTTCAATGAATCCTTCGGCTCCAATACTACAAGAGGAAGCTGAAGCCGGGCGTTCTTCGGCGTAGATGCCAAAGGCATATAAAGGAGATTTATGACGATACAATTCCACAGTGACCAGTTGACCTTCCTGGTTGCGATAATCAACCACCCATAAATCCTGGAATTTGTAGCCCAGATAAAAGTCGGAGGCACCGTTTATATGATCGTATAGGTTTTCGGTAGAAAAATACTGCTTGTCATTTTGAGCTCGCCAACCATTTATATTGGTAAACTTCGACGGGTATGATTGGGCAGTTAGAATAAGACAACTAAACAGGATAATACAGTTTGCGTAGATTTTTTTCATGTGTTGCTAATTTGTCTCACGCAGAAACGCAGAGTCGCAAAGTTTACTGGTTTATTCTCTCTGCGACATGGCGTCTTGGCGAGTGTTTCTTGTTTTATGAGATAAACTCATCCGGCACATTGGCCAGTCGGCTTACATCTTTAATTTTATCAGCAATGGCGAATTGTTTGACACAGGATACGGTACAATTATCACATGAGGCACACGGATCATTTTCCACACCCATGTTGGCCAATAAATCTTTGGCTTGTGACATGTCGCGGTAGCCATAAGTGTACATATAAGCACGCATGATTTCAGGTATCGGTAATCCTTTTTGACATTGCCCCTTGCATTGGTCGCATTGATTGCAATATAAACCGGCATACTCGCGGGCGAATTCCAGGTCTTTCTCTTCTTGTTTGGTTAACTTCAGGTCTTCCATCACCGAGAAGCTTTCTTCCAGATGTTCAAAGGCTGTGAATCCCGGAATGGAGGTGCATATATTTTCATCTTGCAACACCCACTTAAGTGCTGCTTTGGTATTTACTGGTTCGGTTTGTTCTTTGTCCAGAAAGCCACCGGCCATGGTCTTCATCGCGACAAAGCCAATTCCTGCCTCAGCCCCTTTTTTAATCATGGCTTTTAATTCATCGTGATGATCTTGTTTGAAGTTATAGGCTGTCAGTACCACATCATAAATACCGGCATCCATAGCCGCCTGAATCACCTCTGGTTCATTTTTGTGGGTGGATATACCAATGAATTTTGTTTTACCTTGTTCTTTGGCTGTTTTTAAGGCTTTAAGCATCTCCGGATGTAAGGTGGCTTCTTTGGTGGAGATGGCATGGAGATACAATAAGTCCACTTGTTTCATCTGTAAGCGCTCCAGGCTGATGTCCAGATTTTTCATGAATTTTTCAGCACTAGCCCCTTCTCCTAACAGACCGGTTTTTCGATCCATATCATCGGGGACTATTTTGGTTGAAATAAAGAAATCATCCCTGTTTTGATCTTTGAAGATCTCACCTATCATTAATTCGTTTTTTCCCTTCTGATAGACGTGGGCGGTATCGTAATGCACAATGCCTTTGTCAATACCCATTTTAATGAGGGCTTTGCTTTCACCTCGCATGGCGCCCATACTCACAATGGGCAGTTTCACGCCGGTGCGGCCAAGGGTACGATAGATGATTTTTTCTTTTTTCTTTCTTGTTTTGGCCTCCACATCGGAGCCTGTTATTAAGGTAGCACCTGCCAAACCAGTAGCAGTGACTTTAATGAATTGCCGACGGTTGGTTTTGTTTGATGTTTTCATTGTATAGGGGGTTTAATCAGAGTATAAGATAGTATATACAGCTCATAATCACTAATTAGGACGGTTAATTAGAATCAGAATAAATAAGTGTTATTGATTAATTTTGACTCTGTTAGAATGAGAGGTTGAATGATGTATAGCCATTTCAACCCATTTCAGGGTTTCCTTGCAGTATAATAATCCTGAAGGGATT
>JAEINY010000148.1 GCA_016342595.1 Marinilabiliaceae bacterium | reverse complement strand
GAAACCATCTCAGTGATCTCAATACGAAATTGTTTTTGGTATTTGCATTTTCCTCTGTGCGGCTCTGTGTTACAATTAGTTTGTGTAAAACATACCCCTGGAATAATAAATACTATAATATGCAAATCATTCCACTAGTGTCTTTGTATAATCACAGGCATTTTAGTCGGTTTTTACTGAATGGTTCATTGAATCAGGTGGTTATCAGTTCATTTTTTGATCGGTTACTTTTTCTGTCAAAGGGATATTTTCTACCTGTTAATGTATCAATGAGATAAAAAAATACTGTACTTTTGCAGCTGATTTTTTTGAAAGCTAAATAGAAAATACATATGGGTTTACAGTGCGGAATCGTTGGTTTACCGAATGTCGGGAAATCAACATTATTCAATTGTTTATCAAATGCCAGGGCGCAGTCAGCAAACTTTCCTTTTTGTACCATCGAACCAAACGTTGGTGTCATTACCGTGCCTGATGAGCGTTTGGTCAAACTGGAGGAGTTGGTAAAGCCGCAACGGGTGGTTCCTACTACCGTGGAGATTGTTGATATTGCCGGTTTGGTGAAAGGAGCCAGCAAAGGCGAAGGATTAGGGAATAAATTTCTGGCTAACATTCGTGAGACGGATGCCATTATTCATGTATTACGTTGTTTCGACGATGATAATGTGACGCATGTGGATGGAAGCATCAATCCGGTGCGTGATAAAGAGGTGATTGATATGGAGCTTCAGTTTAAAGACCTGGAGACGGTTGAAGCACGTTTACAAAAATCAGAGAAAGCCGCAAAAGCTTCCAAAGATCAGAATGCGAAACGTCTGGTGGAAGTGTTGCACCGCTATAAGGCCACGTTGGAGAGTGGTAAATCGGCACGCACGGTTGAATTGAGTGAGATGGAAGCAGATGTTGTACAGGATTTGTTTTTGTTGACCAACAAACCGGTTCTATATGTGTGTAACGTCGATGAAAACTCAGTTATTGACGGTAACCAGCATGTGGAAGCCTTGAAAGAGATGGTGAAAGATGAAAATGCTGAAGTGTTGGTGATTGCTGCTAAAACAGAATCGGAGATTGCTGAGCTGGAAACTTTCGAAGAGCGCCAGGAGTTTTTGGAGGATATGGGATTGAAGGAATCAGGCGTGGCCAAATTGATCCGTTCCGCCTATAAGTTATTGGAATTACAAACTTACTTTACAGCTGGTGTGAAAGAAGTGCGTGCCTGGACTTATCACAAAGGCTATGTGGCACCGCAAGCAGCTGGCGTCATTCACTCGGATTTCGAAAAAGGATTCATCCGTGCCGAGGTGATCAAGTTTGATGATTTTGTGAATTACAAATCTGAATTGGCTTGCAAAGAAGCCGGTAAGATGAATGTGGAAGGAAAAGAATACGTGGTGCAGGATGGTGATATCATGCACTTCCGTTTCAATGTATAAGACGATCTTCGACCTGCGAGAGCTTCGGTTCTCGTAGGTTTTATTTTTGGTGTCTTATTTGGCAAAAGTTTAAAATGAACCACAAAGAAACACCAAGGAAGTCACCAAGGAAGTCACCAAGGAACACAAAGAAAAATAATTATTGGTGTGCCTTTGTGATGCACTTTGAGTCCTTTGTGGTAAATTTTAGTTTTACTTTTCTGGTTCGGCCAGATTAGTATATTTTCCCCTATTGGTCCCCCTGTTTTTATCCTTCCAGCACTATCATATTTAGTTTTTCTACACCCGGAAATGAATGGGTAATACTGTCGTAGGGCGGTTGGCTTATACCTAATGTAATATAGTAATTGCTTGCCCATTCCAATCGGCTTATAAAACGTTGGTTGGTTGTTTTATCAATTGCCCCGTTGGTCGTTTTGTCAAAGGTTTTCTCAAGGGTCCAGGTTATTCTGTTTTCGCTTTCGCCTTTGTCAAAATTAAGTTGATAATGGTAAAAAGTCTTTTCTGAAAAGTGCGTGTTATAGATGCTATCGATCTTAAACCACAATTCAGTTTTACCAATACGATAGGGTGGATTAAGCCTGTAAAATATTCCATTATCCGCTTTCCATAAACGCATGTGTTGGAAAGTTAAGTTCATAGAATTTGATTTCTGTAAATATAGTTAGAAAGTTATTTTAGATAGATTCATTTGAATATTGTTTAAATAAGGCGCTATTGTCGGGATAGCAATCAATTTTTCAGGAAAACAAAAATAATTACGCATCCAGTGTAATTATTTTCTTTTTTTACCACTAATTAAGAAAAACAAATACTGTGAGCAGCGATTTTTACCATTGTTGAAAAAACCGGATGAATTCATTGCGGATATAGAAGAGCTCCGGGCGTAAAGAAGCTTTAAGAATATGTCGATGACTATAAATAGGGGCCGGATTACTGAACCGGCCTCTTTTATTATAATTTCAATCCGTAATATACATGACCACATTCCACTCCATCAAAATCGGCTATGCCTGGCAGGTGTCCCCATTGTTGAAAGCCAAGTTTGCTGAGTACGTGAATGCTAAGTTTGTTCTTATCCAGAATTATTGCAAATAAATTCTTAAACTGAAGTGTTCTGGCCTCTTGAATGGCATGTTGAATGAGTTTCGAGCCAATACCTTGTCGTTTGTATTTGTTGTGCACATAGTAACTTATTTCGGCGGTGAATTGTAGTGCCTTTCGTCCTTGACGGTAGGGACTTAAGCTTACCCAAGCACTTACTTGTTGGTTTTGTTCATATACAAAGATCGGATATGTGTTTGGAGTATGATCGCGAAACCACTGCAAACGTTCTGTTATATCGACCTCTTCTGTATCTGCTGTTTCAAATTGTGCGCGAACGGCCTGATTGTATATCTCTACAATAGCTTCTAAATCGGTTGTTTGGGCTAGGCGTATCCTGTTTTTTTAGATTCTTTTCAAGAACAGGTCCTGTTCTGATTCTACTTTTTCATAAAAGTACGGCATTAATTACCAATCTTATTGTTGTGTAGGTGCTGAGCTGTTATTAAAAAATGTTAAAAAGTAGGGAGCATAAATAATTAACATGTTCGCAGGATTGGTGATGTACAGTGGGTTGCATACATCTGTTTTAGAATAGTGAAGTAGTTAGTGGTAGGATTTTTATTTTAGGTATAACAATATTCATTATGTAGCGTACAAGGTTTTTGCAGCGCCGGGTTTATCTCGGATTTATGTCTGTGCGTAGTATTGAAAAATTAAGGGAAAACACCAAAAATTCATGGAAAAAAATAGAAATAGGAAACTTTCTGGTATCATTATCAGAAATTCTTCACGCATCTTCATTACTTCTACAGTAATCATGTTAGGAGTCGTGTTATATTTCTTTCAGAAAGAAGTCATGTATAGTAGCATAAATTATGGCCACTTATCAATGGAGAATGAAGCACTTAAAATTGAAAATTATCTTTCAGACTATTATGCCTTAGCAGATAATTTGGCACATACCTTTACTTTTGATGTGCAAAACAAGGAAAAAGCTAAGCTGGATCGGGAACATTCCATTAATTATCTTAAAGAGTTTTTAAAGAATAATGAAGAGGTATTGGGGGTTTATGTGGGTTTTGAACCCAACCAATTTGATGGGGATGATGAGCTTTACCAAAATGAATTATTTCATGATGCGACCGGCCGGTTTTTACCCTATGTCAACCGGATTAGCCCGGCTCCGATGGAAGAATATGAAACGTTGGCGTATTACCAGGTACCCAAAAAAACACTTCAGTCCCATGTGACAGATCCGTATGACTATGCCATTAATGGGAAGGTTTATACTGTAATAAGTATGTCATTCCCCTTAATAGTGGATGGTAAATTTGTGGGTGTTGCGGGATGTGATATAAATGTTGAAAAGATGTATAAAAAAAGCCTGGAAGCTGTTATATATGAAGGTGCATCATCTGTTGCACTTCTGGACAGTAGGGGGAATTATCTAACGCATAATCATGATAAATCCTTAATAGGAAAAAATCTGGAAGCAGATTGTATTGATCCTGGTGTTCGTTTAGAGCACCTTCGCAAAGGGGACATGGATCATTGGTTTGAAGGGATGGTGGGTTGCATCACTCGTCCTATCCATGTGAATGATCATCAGACACCCTGGCAGATGCAGTCGAAAGTACATGCGCGTTTTGTCTTTAAAAACGTGATTACGGCTATCTATTGGATGCTTCCTGTGATTTTAATTGGCATTGCATTATATTCATTATTAATGCGTCGTCTCATTAATCGAAATGTGAATCCGCTAAAAGAGCTCAGTGAAGTGAGTCAAAAAATTGCTGAAGGGGATTTAACGGCTGTTATTTCAGTTCAGTCAAAAACGGAAGTTGGTGTATTGGCTGATAGTTTCAGGGAAATGGTTGAAAAATTGCACTTTTTTATCAAAGAGATTCAGGTGGGTAGTGAGTTAATTTCGAATGCGTCTCAGCAGTTAAGCAGCAGTAGTCAGTCACTTAGTTCATCCACAACAGAGCAGGCCAGCGTTGGCGAGCAGGTGAGTAGTAATATGGAAGAAATGTCAGCTAGTGTTCAACAGAATACAGCGAAAAGTCAAGAAGTAAGTCAGGCTAGCCAGGTGATTGTAAAACATATTAATGAGCTTCATCAGAACTCACAAGAAGCCAACGCTACTCAGGAGGAAGTGGGCACATTAATTGAGGAAATAAATTCCATTGCTCTAAATATTAAGCTACTGTCTTTGAATGCCGCTGTGGAGGCTGCCAGAGCAGGAGAGCATGGAAAAGGGTTTGCTGTCGTAGCGCGTGAAGTTCAGAAATTAAGTGAAAATACAGGAAATACGGCTCAAAAAATAACAGATAAGATTAAGCAGAGCACCATATTGACCTATAAATCAAGTAATGCAGTGGATGAAATAGTACCGCTTTTAACGACTTTGAATGCTGAGATTGAGGATGTTAATTTAGCCTCTTTGGAGCAGGCTCAGAATATCGTTCAAGTTACCAATGCCACTCAGGTTTTTAATACTACAACTCAATCAAATGCTGCATCGACAGAAGAGTTGGCCAGTACGGCAGAAGAATTAAGTAACCAGGCAGAGCGATTAATGGAATCGGCTAAAATATTTAAGATCTAAACATTGAAAATTGTTGGTTCATTGCCTTGACAAATTGGGGTTTATGCCTTATTATTCTTCGCACATAAGATGCTGATGCAATGAATCAACAATCAGAAATACCTGAAACAGGTTGTTGTCCTAAGTTTGATCCCGGTCAGTGGGATGAACATCTAATTGAATGGGATAATAAGCGATTTATTAAAGATCAGGTGCTAACCTTTTTTTACATGCCGGTCAACTTCGGAAATGTGATGCAGCGCTTAGATAAAAAAGTGCAAAAAGCAGATGCGCTTATACCGGACTATTTATGCCTTTCTGATCATACATCAAAATGGAATATGGATGTTTATCTGGCCGTGGATCGTGAAGTGCCCGAGGCAGAGAATGTCACCTTGAGTGGAAAGTATATTTGTAAAGTGTATGAAGGGCCTTATAAAGATACGGATAAATGGAGTCGTGATTTTGAGACCTTTGTAAAGGAGAAGGGTTTAACTGTTAATAAATACTACATGTGGTATACGACCTGCCCGAAGTGTGCAAAAGTTTATCAGAAAAACTATGTGGTTATCCTAGCTGATATTGACTGATTTGGGAATCGGTGATGCTTGACCAGAAACTTAAAAAATGTCAACTTAAGGTTAATGATTGTTAAGCTGTGGTAATGAGTCTTATACGAATATTAAATTTGTCTCCTGAATTAGAAAAGTGGTGTAAGATGTATAAGAAGGATCAGGATTTAACCCTTAAGTTAAAGCGTAAAATTTTCATTTATTCCGTGATTGAAATAGGATTGATTATAACCTTGTTGGCTTTCATCATGGTGCTCCTCATGATTTTCATGAATTAGGTATTAATAATTGCAGAAGGGAAAATGACTATCACTCAACATAGAGTGTTAGTTTTTTCTCTGCTAATAATTTACCATCCATCCAGGTAGTAAGCAGCCATGTGCCGGCTTTGTCTTCATAGGGTTCCCAGACGGTGTCCCCAAGGAAAAACTCATAATTATTGCTGTTAATGTAGTATTCACCTTTAAAAGGAGGTGCCGGCTTTCCGTTGGCATCCTGAAATGGAGGATGCTCAATACAAAATTCCAGCTTCTTTCCTTTGGCACCAATGATTTTCAGGATGTATCCAAATTCGATGTCAGGTTGAACAGGTATGCGGTCTGTTATATCCATTAATCGGGGCAACTCTTTAGATGAGCGTTCCCATCGGCTATAGATGCCGTAGCTATATAATTCCCAGGTAATTTTTCTTTTTGCCATAAGGTAGGTGAGTATAGAATTGTGAAAAAGCCACTAGCCACTAGCCACTAGCCACTAACAGCTAACAGCTAACAGCTATTAGCCACTAGCTACTAGCTCTCCAGCGAATACCTCACCTGATCGAGCATTATCGGAATATCTGCCGCATCAATGCCATGTGCCTTCAGGTAAGAGATATCTTCATTAAATGTTTCCATGAAATCATGTATTGAATGATCTGGTTGTCGGATGCTTTTTTGATAATAGGAAAGGGCTTCTTTCCGTTCTTTTTTGCACCAAAGCACATGTCCCAGGTTCATCAGGTCGTGTTTGTTTTTTTCTGAAACCAGCAGTTTGTGATAGTATTTCTCAGCTTGATCGAATTTCCCCAGCACGAAGGAACACCAGGCAATTGGCCGCCAGGCTTTTTTGTGCGCCGGGTCGAGATATTCCACTTTAAAATAATATTTCAACGCTTGTTCAAAGTCTTTTATTTCCAGCAGGCAATGACCGATGGAGGCTTGCGTATGCAAGTTGTCAGGCGCCAGGCTCTCAGCTTCCTTGTAGTATTGTAGTGCTTTATCCAGATTTTTTAAGTGGTGATAACAAAGCGCAATTTTCTTCTTTGTCCAGGTGCTTTGGGCATCTATTAAATCGGCTTGAAGATAAAAGTTGATTGCTTGCTCGTATTCATCCAGTTGTTGATGACTATAGGCTAATTTCTGTATGATTTCTTTGGCTTCAGGTTGTTTTTCATGAATTAGATTGAAAATTTCTAAGGCATCTTCAAAGTAGTTCTTTTTGAAATAGTACTCGCCAATTTCCCGTAATGAAGAGTGGTCGGCCAGACTTTGTTTGAAGAACCATTTATTATGAAAATCCATACGTTGATTAAAGAAATCTTCAAACTGATGCTTATGGGGATGAACACGCAACAGGCGATACAGATCCTGGATGAATTGGTTGGAAATAACCAGTTTTTCCTGATGCGCCTGCAGGGCTTTTTCATCTTTCTCAATATCGGCCATTTGTTGTAATTCACTCGAAAACATTTGTCCCATTAAGTCTTTTTGCATCGACGGCATGTGAGGCACACTCAAAATGAGCGAATATTTATCTGAATTGCAGAGAAAGCGTGATTCGCCTAAACTATCTAAAAGTGATTCATTTTTAAAAACATCATCTTCATGTTCCAATGCTTTTTTTACTTCCGGATGTCCGGGGTAGAAAGGGATCAGCCAATTGGGTATCTGGTTGAAAAATGAGAAGTGCTTGAGCATCTTGAAGGTGGATAAAAAGACATCGGCCCCCTCTAATTGCCATTGGGTGAGTTCTTCCAATTTATTCATCAGGGTAGGTGAATCTTTGAAAAAATCCTCCCATTCCGGGTTTTTGTCTTCATGCATGCTATCGCCCAGCAGGTTTTCTAAATCCAGTTTGTCTTTTAATTTGGGATGCATCTTCACTACCTCGGGTAAAATTTCATCTTTTAGTGTTTGTGAGATACGTTCTGTTTCCCGTGTTCTAATGAGCTGAATAGTGATGCTCTGAATGAGTGTTTGCATTCCTTTTTCTTCCAGCAAGAGGAAAAAACGGGTAAACAGATCGGGATAGAGTGATAGCCTGGTGTCGTATTTGAATAGTGCCAGTAGTAATCCGGTTGTGGCACGTGCGCTCACCTGATCATCGGGGTGCTTGATCAGATCCATTAATAGCTGGATGTATTCGGTGGAAAAGCAGTGGGTCAAAGAAAGTGTCACAGCCGAAACGTACAGGGCTTTATCATACCAGGGTATTTGTTGATTTTTAAAAAGCGATTTAATTTGATTGATGTCAGTGACAACGTGAGATGGTTTAATCCATATTAATTGGAATATTAATAAACGTTGGTTTCGTAATTCTTCATTATTTTCAGCATTGGCATCCACCATTTTTTTCAGTTCGATACCGGCCAATGTGGATAAATATTCTTCTATGCTTTGGTTGAGGGGGTGTTCTTTCAAATCACGGCGCAGCTCGAATATGCCACCGGAACCATATCTGGACAACAAGTTATCCGTTGTTTTATCCGCTAAGTTGTATACATCTTTGATGAGATGGTTGTAAACCGATTGGCGTTCGGGATCAGAAATCCCTTCCACTGTATATTTGAGTATGTTTTTATACGTGAATTCAAGATTGTACTGGGCATCAATCAAGTCGCCATCATGTGATAATTTCACCAGATCCAGAATCAGGTCCAGGCTATCTTTGATTCGCTTACCTGCCAGAGCCTGGCAGATTTGGTGATGCTTGTTTTTTATTTCTTGTGCGTTCATCATGATTTCTGCTTTTCAAACTTAATTAATCCTCTTTTGGGGGCTCGAATTTCAAAATTACATCAAAACCGGAAGATTTAGAACTCCCGCTCTGTAATCTGACGAAAATAATTCGTTTAATCTCATATTCGAGGGTAATTGTTTCGGGTGTGATTTCATCATCTTCCGATTCGCCAAAACCGCGTTGGTAGATGACAAACAAGTCATTCGTTATGTATTTGCCAACCACAAAGGCGGCACTTTGCCAGTTCTCAGTGGCATTCACTTCAATCATATCCAGGTTAAAACGTGTTCCCAGTGTTTTGCTGAGTTGCGAGGTGACTGCCTGTGCTACCATATTTGATCCCATGGAACCAACCAGACTGTTTTGTCCGGCAAAACTCATTTCATCCATCGTTTTTCCAAAGATGAGAATGGATACCGCATCCGCTTCCGGTATTTCTGAACCATCCAGATTAAAGGTAATTTCAGGAGCAGATAAGATGCCGGAGACATTCATTTCTAACTCCCGTTTCTCCCGATCGGCCCCTCTGTACACATACTGAGCTACAAAGTTAAGGTTGGGATCAATTTCTTCTCCGCCCTGGAAAATGATTTGTCCTTCTTGAATGGTCAGTTTTTTACCATACAATATGTAATGTCCCCGGTTGATACCAACTTCTCCAAAAAGTTCAAAGTAAGGACTGGTCTTCACAATTTCCAGATCACCCCATATTTCCAGTTTCATCTCCTCGCTTTTTAACCACGTATTGCGTGGAATTTCCAGCTGTAAACGGCCGGTGAGTTTTTCCATGAAAGCAGAAGCATCGCGTTGACTTTTGATGCGTTTTCGGGGTTCAATACTCTTTTTTGCGGTGCTATCACTTTCTTGGGTTAAGGCTTGTACAAGTAATGGTTCATCATTATCTTGATTATCCGCTTCTGTGCTGGCAATAAATGCGGGTAGGTAAAAATCAGATCGCCTGACATTTATTTGACCACCAAATTCAGGTTTGTTATTACCTGTTTTTAGATAGGTGCTGGCATCTATTTGAATTTCATAGTTCTTGTGACGTGTTACAAAAAACTGATCGGCATTAGCAATGAGTGACGAACTGATAATATTTCCCTTGATAAGGGTGGAGTCAAATTCCAGGTTACCGGTAGCACTCAGAAATCCCTTTTCTCGCTTCACTAAAAATGTATCAATGTTTATTTTGTTGGCATCAAAGTTAATATGCGCTTTAGCCTGATCGTAATAGATGCCGTATTTGGGATCAATGAATTTACCGTTATCTAATTGAATATTTCCGAAAAATAATGGGGCTTCAAGAGGTCCAGAGGCCTCAATGTCCATTGATAGGATGCCATCAGCTTCTATGTTGGTAGCATGTTTGTTGAGGGGTTGTGAGATATTTAGAGAGTCCATTTTTAGTCGGGCCTCAAACGTTTCAGGTGGTGAAAAAGTAAAACCTGTGGAGTCGAAACGAGCCTGAAAGGGAGCAGATAGTGTTGCCAGAAATCCTGCATCTAATCCGGGAATACTTAGCTGTGTTTCTCCCTTTTGATTGGCATACTTTATTTGACTTTCCAGAGATGAAAATGTTAAGGCCCCATATCGGGGTTGATCAATGCGGATTGATCCGGATAGCTCAGGTGATGTGGATTGCCCGGCAAGATTTATCTCTGTAGACAGATAGCCACCAATAGAATCTGGCAAGTCAATTAATCTGTTCAATTGCCAAAGATTAAAATCAGTGATATTGAAATTAAATTGTTCGGTATGCTCAAGGGTAATATTGCCATTGGCGCTCATGTTAAAATTAGGATTCAAACGGTCGTTGAGTTTGAAATTGTGGATGGCAATATTGTTGTCGTAGAGCTGAATGCACTGTGTAGTGTCGGGCGAGTAGAATTCTGAAATGAGGGTATTTAGTTCCAGTTGAGGAATGGAAATAGTAAGGGTATCTTCCAACCTTATGTCAGATCTAATGCTTGCCTGAAGAGTATCTGTCCATTCGGCATTTGTGTTTGCCGATAAAAAACTATTGTCTAGCTGAAAGAATGAGGTGATGGTGTCTAGTTTAAGTTCGTTGTAAGCTATGTGACTAGCTTGTACGGATCCATTCAAATTGTATTGCTGTTTTTTCAGGGTTCCGTCAAATTTCGTTGTTAAGTCTTGTATGGTGGTGGCGTATCCTTTGAGCTCATTTCCGCATAAATAGCCTTCAAAGGATATGGAGTCGGGATGTCCTGACGTTTGAAATGAACTCGTGAAGGACTTGAATTCAATATCGGATGTCAGGTAGTGTTTTGTGAAGGTGATGGAGTCAATGTTAGTCGACACATCTGAATAAAGCTCATTGGATTGTAGGTTGTATTTCCCATTTCCATGCACTGCTCCTCCGGGAAGGAAAATGTCAAAACTATCCAGAAGGATGATGCTTTTGTCTAATTGCGCCATAATGTAGGCGGAGTCAACAGGGATATGATATAGATTTGAACGCTTCAATGCAAGGCGTGCCACCATTTGTCGATCGCTGGCTGAGAATCCTCTCCCTTGTATTTCTAATTTCGTATTGAGAAGTGTGCCTTCTATTTGTGGTATTATCAAGTTGGGTAAGAGGCTGTCTCCCGTTATTGTTGCATTGTAAATAGGAGTGGTTGAAAAGTTTTTAATGTTACCAGCTATGTTAGAGCCTCCTATGGCAGATCGTAATTTGCTGGTGAAAGATATGCTGTCGTTGCTCATTTGAGCATTTAATCGCAATGAATCAATTTGATAGCCCTGATAGGACGATTGATCAAGTACCGCGCTAAGAGCCAATGGCATTTTATAATTAAGGAGGTTGGAGCCTTTGATTTTTAGTTGACCATTGAGGTGGCTGTGTGTCTCAGGTAACTGAATCCAGTTGTTGGGTTGGACATTTTTCAAGTGAATAGTGGCTGAAAAGGGGGCTGGTGTCTGCTTATTTTTTAAGGCATCCCATAACGAGCGAATGGAAGCATCAATTTTTATGATTTCATTCCCGCTTTGTAGGTTAATGGTACTTAGAATGGTGTCACCCTCCGATTTAAATTTTGTGTAAATGTTTGGTGAGGTAATCAGTTGTATCTGCGGTACAAATAGCTGAAATTCTTCCCGTGCCAAAGGATTTATTTCAAGATGCGTTTGCATGGCCATTCTGGATTGGTAGCGTCCATCTCCTGATAGGAAAGATTGACCAGTCCGGATGATTAAGCTGTCAATGCCTATGCCGGATACACTCCGATGAAACTGAGTACTTAATTGACGAAGCGATAGGGAAGGCGAATGACTTTCCAGCTCTAGGTGCTGAAGGTTGAAAAAAATTGAGTCGGTTTGATAGTGTATTGAGGCCTGTAAGTTGAATTCGATTATTTGTTTAGGGATGTGGTTGAAAAAGGTGTGGGTTGTAAAATGGCCATTGTCAATTTTTATATGTTCGGCTGAGATGACATATGGAAAGTCTTTTTTTGTTTTAATCAAGCTGTTTTTTTGAGTGGGAATCAGGTGTTGAAGGTTCCAGGTGCTGTCTGTGTTCTGCCAGATATTAACAAAAGGCCGGGAGAGGTGGATGGAGTCAATGGTAATTTGGTTGTTCAGAATGGTTTTTAAATCATATTCCAGGGTGAGATCTGCAAGACTCAGGATGAGGCTGTCTGATGAGGTAAACGCCAGATTGTGAAAGGTCAGATGGTTAAAAAAGTTACCACCCAGTTGTTCAATACTCAGTTCTCCATTGAGTTGTTTATTCACTATTTCAATAACCTGGTCTTTAACAAGCCGCTTGAATATTGAAGTTTGGGTAAAGGCAAGCAGGAGGAAGATGAGCAAAAGGATGCTTCCTATCAAATAGCCTGTGTATTTTAAACTTCTTTTCAGCATAGTGTTTATTAAAAAGGATGACCGATGTTAAAATGTACCTGCCATCTTTTGGTGTGTTCGAAGATCGGTCGTGCAAAATCCAGACCAGCCGGGCCAATGGGTGTTTTAATGCGCAAACCTAATCCGCCGGCATAATGTAAGTCATCCAAATGCATGGTGAAGGAGGGTTTCCACACATTACCGGCATCTGCAAAGAGCACAAAGTTCCCCCATCTTCCAAGTGAAATTCTGGATTCGATGCTTCCTTCCAACAAGCTATTTCCACCAATTGGATCACCATTGTCATCCTTAGGGCCTAAATCACTACGGGACCAGCCACGAACCGAGTGGCTTCCGCCAGCAAAGAAACGTTCATCAATGGGCACTGCACTATTGGGATCAGTGGATTTGACACTTCCCAATTTCAGTTTAAAGGCCATAATCACACCTTGGCGAATTGCCTGATAATTTTTGAATTCCAGGAGCATCCGGTAGAAAGGCATTTCACGGGTTACATACATGCCATTGGTTTTGATGTTCATGGCCAGCGAGAAGCCTTGTACCGGATCGAGTTGTGGATCGGCGGTATTGTATATGCCCCCGAATGCAATACCTGATTTTTGGTAGAGCGGTTCGTCTGAAATGGCCGGATCTATTTCTGCTGAATTTATAGTGTCCAGTTTTACATCTTCAAAAAAGAAACTCACATTGGTATTTAACTGTTCAGAGAAACTTTGTAAAAAGGAGAGGTTCCAACCTTGCTTTGATAAATTGTAGCCGGGCTCATTTTCTTTGGTAATAAAAGGGTAGATAGACAATGTATTCATCGGGAAGATAAAAGCAGGCTGGGTGAATCGAATTGATACATTGTATGGTTCCAGGCCAGAGTGCTTCGCGTAAAAATTAACCCGCCCGGTATTGGTCACAAAACCCAGGTATTGAAGATCGGTGAACGCTCTGAATTTATCTTCCCGACCATATCCTGCTCCAAAGCGGGTGGTCCATTTGGGGGCTTCTTTAATTAAAATTTGAATGGGTAAAGTGTCTCTTTTTGCAGTATCCATAACGGTTTTGATAGAAGCTACACGAAACATCCCCAGGTTATAAATCTGTTTTTGAGAGCGGTCTACTTCTTCCTTCGACCAAGTGTCGCCCTTTTTAAAGGTGAGCTGCTTCAAAACACTTTTGGCGGGCACTCTTTTATTGCCGGTTACTACAATGGGGCCAAAATGGGTCAGTTTTTGTCGCTGTATCTGCCAGTTTATGGCTGCTTGATTGGCTGTTGTGTCTACTTTAATATTGAAGTCTGCTTTAGAGTAAGCGTATCCATTGTCATTAAATTTATTGGTGATAAGCGTTTGATCTTGAAAAACCCATTCATCACGGAAAATAGAGTTGGATTTTAAATGCTTTTGAAGAAGGATGCTTTTTTGATCTTTAGGTGGGAGTGTAGCCTGCAGTGTTAAGGTAGAATCAACGATATAATTTACTTCAGAAACTTTGATGGGATCATTCTCCAAAATGTTAACCACAACTTTTACCCGGTTATTTGAAGTAACGGTCAAGGTTGGTTGACTAAAAACAACATTCAGATATCCTTCCTTTTGATAGAATTGCTTCAGAGTGGATACATCGTCCAGGTATAATGCTTGTGAATAACGGGATGGTTCTTGCTTAAGAATTTTACGCCGGATTAAAGAGGTGGGTGATAGCGAGATGAGTTCCTTTAATTCAGATGCTGTAAATGATTTGTTGCCTTTGAATTTGATGGATTTCACTTCCAGGTTTTCCTGAGTCAGGCCATTCAGACACATTAGCATCAGTAGTATAAGTACACAGCTTGCTTTCAAAAGATATCAGTTAAGTTATTTCAAAGATAGAAAAATAGAGGTGTGAGGCTAAATTTCATTGAGATTAATTTAGTTATGAAAGCATCTCCTGGATAAACCAGTGGCCGGCCCACTGAAATATTATTGTCAATCACTGGATCAATTGCTTTGAACACATAGCAAAAACAGGTCACTTCTCAATGATTTTCTTAATTCGCTGCGCTTTTGGGCAAGTGGAAGTTGTTATGTGTTGAGTGATCTTCATTCCCTCAGGAGTGATTGATTTCCGATCATTAGTAACTGCACCTTTTTTTTCAGTGCAACGAGTATTGTTGTGGATGTTTTGTAAAAAAAAGTACCTTATAGCAGTTTGTTAGATGTGCTTTGATCGTTTTTCTATGATGTTGTGAATCTGATCAGATAAAAATGTAATAAATCTTTACTCAAAAAGAGTAGTCCTACACTAAGAATTATCCATCACTTACTCATCTTGTTTTGAAAAGTGTCAGCGACTTATGAAATTTATTTAAGTAACCTGATTCGGGTATTTCAACTAATTACAGCAGTAATAAACGAACAGGATTTATTAACAATTAAAAGAATAAGTTATGTCAAAATCTCAGTATGTAGGTGACCGTCTCTTTGGAGCCAAAGATCAGTATTTAGGACCCAACCAAAGTTTGTATTCAGAGAATCAAGTCTTTGAATTGCGCTATCAGGATGATGGAAATCTGGTGATTTACCGAAAGGAGCAAAATAAGGATTTTCCTATCTGGGCTTCACAAACCTGGAGAACAGATCCTTATCAGGCTCGTATGCAGCCAGATGGTAATTTTGTGATTTATTCGGCACCAGATAATAAACCAATCTGGGCTTCGCAAACTTGGGGTAATGCTAATTCTGTTTTAATTATGCAGAATGATGGAAATCTTGTTATTTATAACGAGAGTAAACAACCAATCTGGGCATCCAATACTTATCAACCTGATTATGCCGATATTAAAAAGGCTGTTGAGTATAAATAATTCAATTTTTGGTTTAGTGCTTCATATTAAAGAGGCTTGCTGGTTTATCGGCAGGCCTTTTTTAGTGTTGCGGTCTTTTTACACTAAACTTAATAACCTGAGTTCGAAACGCCACGCAGTAGCAGTTTATTCTGGCCCAAGGCATTGCCTTGGGTATAAATATATTGTAAGCTGAAAAAAATGGGCTTATATCCCGCAGAATTAAACTTCAATCTTCTAATTCGTAAGCTTGGGATTCTGGATGTGCCTAAATTTTGGAGTTTATAGTAATAAAGGAAAATCCAGATCCAAAATCCATATAATTGGGAGGTGATATAACTAAAAAAGC
>JAEINY010000147.1 GCA_016342595.1 Marinilabiliaceae bacterium | reverse complement strand
ATTAATAATTAAACATTAATAATTAATTTAGTTGCTTAGAGTACATTATTTTATTCATCATGCAAAGCTTCAATAGGGCGAATAGAAGCCGCCCTTCTGGCTGGAATATATCCGGCAATTAATCCGGCAGTCACCAAAATGACTAATGCCCACGAAGCCACAGCCAAACTTGCTGACGGATTAAAGAAGACCCGTTCTATATCCTGACTATCCACAGCAGCCATACGTAAAGCGGCTGAAACACCAGTCAATAGCAACATCCCAGCCACCATACCAAAGAAGCCAGAAAATGAAGTAATAAAAATGGACTCTGACAATACTAAGCGAATGATCGACCATGGTGTGGCACCGATCGCTTTACGAATGCCAATCTCTTTGGTCCGCTCTTTCACCAAAATAATCATGATGTTGCTAACCCCAACAATCCCTGCTACGATGGTCATGATACCAATTACCCACACAAATATGCGGATACCTCCAAATATACCTTGTGCTTGTTTAAAGCTCTCCAGCGTATTCCAGATACCCATTGCCTTTTCATCATCGGGCGAAATCCGGTGTCGCTTGGCTAAGATGGAACGTACCTCCTCTTCAATTCGTTTGTTTTCAGCTACCGTCAGTGCATTCGTCGAAATGGCGATGTTACTAATTTTATTGCTGCCGTTAAACACTCGCTGAGTGGTCGTTATTGGCAAATAAACTTGTTTAATATCACGATCTTCAG
Organism: Marinilabiliaceae bacterium; assembly: GCA_016342595.1. Lineage (GTDB taxonomy): Bacteria > Bacteroidota > Bacteroidia > Bacteroidales > Marinilabiliaceae > JAEINY01. The sequence goes on along the minus strand of JAEINY010000147.1, from coordinate 14,976 downwards.
GATTACTAAAGATGCCTACCACCTTAAATGGGACGCCACCCACCCGAATATACTCTCCGATGGGCTCCTCGTCATTTATAAATAATGCTTTTCGAATCGCCTCGGAGATGATCACCGATTTACGATAATTTTTGATGTCCAAATGATTGATATAACGTCCTTGAGTCATGTCCACCAACTGAATACTTCTAAACTCTGGCATCACCCCTTCCAAGGAATAATCACCATACTGGTTTTTATAGGTGATAGCAGCATCACCTCTAACCCTGAAACGACCGGAGATATCATCAATATCATCTTCCAAATGATTCACCAAGGCTTTTACATCTTCATCGGTAAACTGAATACGACGACCAGCTTTCAAACCATCATAAGCAACTTGAGTACTCCGGCTCCAAATCCAAAGTGCATTTTTAGATGTACCCCGAAAATTGAATTCCATTCCGTTCTGCAAGCCTTTACCAGAACCCAATAGAATGATCAGCATGAAAATACCCCATGCCACACTGAATCCGGTCATAATAGCCCGTAGCCGATTTTGTTTTAAAGTAGAAAAGATTTCCTGAAAATAATCGATCATAATAGGGTTATTAAGGGTTGGCGATTAAAGTTCCGGCTGATTGGTGCTCGGCCACTTTCACATTGGTATGATTGGACTCGATCAAGCCATCTTTTAAACGAATCACCCGTTGCGTTTTATCCGCAATGTCATTTTCGTGAGTCACAATAATAACCGTGATACCGGAATTATTTACTTCCTGTAAAATATCCATCACTTCATAGGAAGTTTGCGTATCCAATGCTCCGGTAGGCTCATCAGCCAATATCACTTTAGGTTTTGAAATCAGCGATCGGGCAATGGCCACACGTTGTTTCTGCCCCCCGGACAGTTCACTGGGCAAATGGTCCGCCCACTCTCGTAAGCCGAGACGCTCCAGGTATGCCAAGGCCATACTGTTTCGTTTCTTACGGCTAATTCCTTGATAATACAGCGGTAATGCGACATTTTCCATCGCATTTTTAAAGGCAATCAGGTTAAAAGACTGAAAGATGAATCCAATGTATTTATTTCGAAATTCGGCTGCCCGTCGTTCACTCATTTGACGAACCATAATTTCATCCAGATAATACTCTCCCTGATCATAATTGTCCAGTATTCCCAGGATATTTAACATGGTAGATTTACCGGAGCCGGATGATCCCATGATCGAAACCATTTCTCCCTGTTTTATATCCATGTCGATGCCTTTGAGCACATGTAAGGAGTTATTACCCGTCACATACGACTTGTGTAGTTGATTAACGCGAATGATGCTTTGACTCATGGTGCTTACTCTTTAATAAATAGATTCTCTATGGGCATACTGACTTAAACAAGGCCTGTACCATTTATTATTTTATATTGATTTACTGTGATTTACAAATCTCATTTAAGCATCTAAAATACCAAATTGTCCAATAACACCACAAAAGTGTACGTTTTCGAACAGGCATAAAGCACTAAAAATTGAGGATTTAAACATGACAATTTACTGGAAAACTTACCGTTGTGCTGTTCTCCGATGCTTCTCAAAACCGCTTCCTATAGCTAAACGCCCTCTTCAGACCTTTGGCAGTATTTCGTAACTTCGAAAATAGGACGCATGAAGTCATCAATCGGTTACAATGTTCGTGATGTTCGATTTCGAACATTTTGACATTGGCTATGATTTATGCGCTGTTGATAGACGATGTATACCACTTTACTGACAAATGGAAAACCGTTGCCGAATAAGGATCCATTTTTCGACCCTTCAAAAGGTTAAACCCAAGTATAAAAAAGGTTAAACCCTACCATCGAAAAGGTTTAACCCAAATGCAAAAAAGGTTTAACCCTATACCAAGAAAGGTTAAACCCTATTATATTTATCTCTTAAAAAAGACGTGAGCCGCCGAAAAACGACTACTTCTTAACAAATTTGGTTTTACTGACTTTATCGCGTAAAGCCACGGCAGGCCGAAATCCCACACTCAGTTTTTTAATATTGCGCACCGAAGCCTCCTCCTCATTTTCGGCTCCTTCACTTTGCACCCGTAAACTAAAAGTGCCCAATTCATCCAATGAAATGTTATAGCCCTCGGTGAGGTAATCGCCAAATAAATCGCTGAGTACTGTCACCACGCCACGTACATCGGCTTTACTCAGGGAGGTTTCGCGAATAATCCCCTCTTCGAGCTTGGCACGGGTAATGGTACCTTTACGAATGGGTTGGACATAAAATTTGGACTCTTCCCGGTTTTGAGGATTGGTCTTTTCAACCACTTTGCAATCTACACTCATAATTCAATTGTTGAGGTGAATACTAAAAATTACCTATATCTAACTTAAACAAAAAGAATTAGGAAGTCAAGTCTTCTACTCCCACAAAATTGGACAACTACTAAGACAAATATAATTAGCTTGGTGTTTTTAAACCATTAGTATTCATTTGCAACTCGTAAAGATTCAAAATCATATAATTCGTATCCATCTTGAAAACTATGTTTCCAGAAAGAGTTCACATAATTATTATTGGCTCTTTCAAGTATGTTAAACTCATATATCATTTTCCCTTTCCTCAAATGAAGATCATTACCTCCAGTATTATAAACTTGATATTTTGAAATATGTTTCCGACTTAAAATATTGCCATCTTTAGTAGTAAAATCAAACAACTTATACATTTCATAAGAAGCCAAATAACACATTTCATTATCTAATTCATATTTAGCATATATTGCAACTTCCCTATTTTTAATCTTTCTTCCTGAAGATTTCCTTTCGCCCGCATATTTTTGTTTTGATTTAGCCGTACAAGAAGCAATATAATTGATAAACAATTTATCTTTCCATATTGAAACTTCAATATTATTATATCCTTTTTTTATCTCTTTCTTTGGAATAAAGAGTAATTTTATAAAAATACTATCGTCTTTAATAAGACATACATATTCGTCCTTAAAATCTTCATAAATTAGAAAATTGTTTTCGAATGGTTTTACCCTTACCTGAAAATTTAGTTGATACCCCTTATCGCTAAGGGAAGAATCAACAACTACCTTTTCTTGAACTTTACTACATCTTAATATTGCCTCTCTACCTAATTTATTAAGACTCTTTTGTTCAATATCAAAATCTATATCTACCAAACAAAGTGTATCTGAGCCACAAATATCAATTCCTCTCCAATAGCTTCTGGATAGATAACTTTGCCTTAGCATATTATATGTATTAATCTTGCATGTATCAAACAATCTAAACGCATAACTGCCTGACACTTCAACCTCTTGCAGCTTATGTTTAGTCTTTTCCATAATAACCTCAATGTATTGCGAATCAATACTGAGCTCTTTATGCCCAAAATTCAAATGATAAATTAGTAGCGTATCACCTTTAAAAGCATTTATTTTAAAAATACCCAGCGAATCAGATTCTGTTCCCAAAAAAGAGTTTTTAATTTTTATACTCGCGAATTGTATGGGGATGCCCTTAAAATCTTTAACTAAACCAATAACCTGAGCAGAAGAGAAGATAGAATTATTAGCGAATAAAAATAAAACTAAAGATCTCCAAAATATATTCATAATTTAAATATTTAGAATCGGAGAGGACTACAAAGCCCTCTCCAATAACCATTACTAAACGCGACCTAATTCAATGTCCAAATTTAAATTATCTTTACACCACTGATATGCACTCTCTAATGCATCAACAGTATTATTCCAAGCTCTACTTACCCAGCTACCACCATTTACTTCTGATACTTCCTGAGCACTCATCTCCTGAACGCCCAATTCATTTAAATTTGTCATTTTCACAAAATTTTAAAACGTTAATAAAACAGTTAATTTTGTGCAAATGATGCTTTGGAAACAGAGGGGCGACTAGCTCGAATAAGCTTGCGAGATTTTCAAAACATTATTCTCACTCCCACAGACAAGGACCATTTATTATAATCAATTTCACTATTTTCTGTTAGTGCACCATTATAATACAATTTTGCATCGGTATCACTAAGAGGCTCATTGGCTGTTTTTCGAGTTAAAAAGCAACCGGATTTCTCACGAAAATAAAGCACTCCTTTACTTGAAACAGATGAGTAATAATTAGCTGAAATATCAAAATAGATAACAGGTGATAACTGATAAAGAATACTACTCCCCAATTGCATACCCTGGTGCTTTAATCCGATTAAAGCCTGAACCTTATTGTTCGTAAAATCCTTCCCGCCAAAGCTAAAACCTTCATTAAAACCCTGTGTGCCTATCGAACGCCCAAAGTTATGCCAGACATAACTAACTTGCGGACAAAAAAACAAATTATTTCCCATTGTTTTAAGAGGAATTTTATAGCTTATTTGAGGCCCATGAGTTTCTTGTACATTATTATCACTTAAACCAACTGCAACAATATATCCCACGTTAAAACGGTGCGACAAATTATAATCTATTAACATATCCAGACACATGGTAGTGCCGACATCATTCAAGTTTTGTTGGTAACTCACTCCGTTAAACGTTAAACGATATTGCCCCGAAGTTATACTATAAGGCTGATAACCTATTTTATAAGATAAATCTAACTTTCTAATGAAAGTTGATAGTCGATTTCGCTTTTGCTGCTTAGTATTAGTTGAGTTAAATATTTGTTTATATTTTACTGTATCGATTAAATGGACTTCAGCCAGTGTACTATAGTCTTTCCAATTACTTTCGTAGTAATTACTCGCTTCTTCATCTGGTACATAACTAACTTGAATTTGATTTCTATATGGAATAGTAATATCCTCTTTCGTTTTTATATCTGTAACAACATATTGAAGAGGAGAATAAAAAACTACATTATTCTTATTGATAATTTCCTCATTTTCATAAATCGATTTCAGATAACACGTTGATTCTTTTAAATCGTAATTAACAAGGTAGCTTTTTGCTTTCGAGGATAAGCCATCGCTATTTTCTAATTTACTTGCAAAACGCTTATTTAAACCATACTTTGTTAGTTGCAACTCAAACCTCAGATAAGATAATGATTCGTCATGAATATACATGACGCCACTATACAGTAATGAACTGCTCCCTTGTGGTTTAAAACTAATTTTATGAACCTTCTTACCCTCATACACCGTTAAGCCCTCATAGGTATATTCATATTTTTTATGAGGCTTCAGAAAGTCAAACCTTTTTTTTACACAATCAAGCTCATGAACAAAATGTGGTCCTCCATAGAAACTTATTGGGAATGAATTGCTATTACGCGTATCAATATATTTACGTGATTTAAGCACCTGAACAGTCCCTGATTGAGTATTCTTATAACTTGATTTGTTAGATTTTGTGATAGCCTCCACAAGCCGGATATATGTATCATCTCCGGTTTGAATACCTTCGCGATAGAAACCTGTATATTGTGTTGCCTCACTTGGATAATTCTCCGGTATTTTCTCATATGCCTTGCGTAAAAAATTCCGCAAAGTACTGTCTGGCATTATAATAACTTCGCCTAATTGAATTTTGGCCGGTACTAACTTAATATTGGGGCTTTCTTGTAATTCCATTAAAGAGACTTCTTTGGAATTGTATCCCATGCAGCTAAAACCAATGGTGGCGTCAGGAAATTTAGTTGGTATAACCAGCTTGTATTGCCCATCGGCATTTGTAACGGTACCATAGTAGGTACCTTTGATACTGATATTGACGAATGGAACAGGAATTTTATCAGTTCCTACAACACTGCCAATAACTATCTGTCCATTAGATTCTAAAAAAGAATTAACTCCTAAAACTATAAAAAGAAAAAAGTAAAGTTGCTTATACATAATTATCTGGATTCATGTCATAAATGCGACCACATATATAAACAATAATTTCGCTATTACAAATATAGAAATTTCAAAATCATATCTCTTATTATCTTCATTTATCACGCAAATAGGTCGTTAAGACTGATCACATTACCTAATAATTCACTTTATAACCTTGTTAGATTTTGAAAAAAACCTCTTTTGGCTTTGAATAGTCTATTGATTTTATAGCTAATCAACCTTCCTGTTCTTTTTCATTCGTTGATCCATAATTATTAAAACTACTATCACAATTGCAGCCAGCAGTAAGCTAATTTTTAAAAACTTATAATCTGGTACAAATTCGAACTCGTAATTTTTCAACAATCCATTAATATAGAATAAGAGTGTATTAAAAATCACTGCCATTCCTAATATAGAAGACAAATAAATAAGAATACGTCGCATAGCATTATAAATTTGGGGCAAAGATAATAATAACACTTACCCACCTTTTTTTAAAAAGAACAGGAATTTTTCAATTAGATGCTATAATGAATCCGACTTTTTTCGGATGATCTAATATTAATGTTTCTTGATCCAAACCTATCATCCTAATTAATATAAGAAAATCGCCTAATGCAGATATTACAAACAAAATACTCCAACTATAAATTAAAATATTGGAATAAAATAATGACCAAATTGCAGGAATAATACCCAACACTAATCCCGGCATTACTAAAGCAAATATATACTGGTTTTTACATATGGCAGATTTGCAATGTGCATAGGGTGCACAAGCCTTTACATTAAACCCAAATTTCACGTCTTTTAATCCATTTTCTGCATAAAAGGCAAAAATGACTCCATGGAGAAACTCATGAATAAGGATACCTAAAAAGATTGAAACTACATAAAAGACTTTAATACTTACTAACTTCCCTTCTAAAGATTCTAAAAAGGTTGGAAAAAATGAATCTATACTATTCATTAATTCATACCCATAGATCATCACAAAAATCACTGGCACTGCAATAACTGTAGCCAGCACATTAACTAAAAGCCCATTGTAAACGTATTCTTTTTTCATAAAATTAAGTTCTATAGAGGGTGTATAATTATTTAGTCTTCTTATACGTTAATAAGCCCATTGCTATAGCAACAATCAAACAACCACCAAACATTAGAAAACTCGAAAGTTTTAAAAATATTACCGTCAGAATAAGAAGCAAACCTATTATACTTAACGCTAATCCAAAAATTTTCATATCAATTAAAACTTAATAAAACAGGCATATTAACAATAAAATGAAAAACTATTGAATACTTAATACCATACTTAACACGAATAAAACTCAGAATAAACCCGAGTCCAATTTGCGGGAGAACCATCAGAGGAGAGATAATCCATAACCATGGATGAGGGAAGATGAAATTTTTAATATGCACAAGGCCGAAAGCTAGAATGCTTCCAAAGTACAAATACCTATATAGCCCTGAATCATAAACATCTATGACCCCATTACGTTGTAATAACATTAATACATTCCCAACTAACAAAATTAATAGAATTATTGCAGCTGAATCCCAACGATGTAGATATGCAGTTAGAGTAATCACGACAACACATGTAATAGAAAAAATATAGAAGTTCCTTTTCCCTTTCCTTAATATTACTCTAAAAATTAGCTCCTCAACTACGGGCGCAAATAGCAATCCCTGCACAAGCAGATCATAATATGGCATCTGGTCAATTCTGGAGGTAATATCAAATACCTGTTTAAAAACAAAGCCAAAACCAACTGTTGCACTAGCTATAAGTGCATATAATAATAAAAACTGCAGATATAGGATATTTTTCCAATTTTCTTTTATTTGCTGACACACTGGAAATTTTGAATATTCAATAAAATATTTCATTATAAATTTATTTTATAGCTAAAATGGGTCACCGATCCTCAAACCGATAACCCACTTACTTTTCTTTTATAAGAAGTGTATATCGAAATAAATCTAGAATATCTTCCAGCTTACATTTCGTGCAAAAAGTATCTTCCTCTTATAATGTATTACAACTTAAAAAAAGCTTTCCTTAGTCACCTACAACATTGACCATATCGCCAGGCACATATCTATTCCTTTTCGGATACCTTTTCCAATTTCCTCACCCATCTTCATCATAGACTCTGCTGCGTCTCCTCCTCCATTAATCTCTTTTAATTCATCGATTGTCAAATCTTTCATGTCTATTTTTTTTAAAACCCAAAAATACCTTTTATTAATCCAACTATAAATGCACCGCCATCCTCCGCTGCTCCATAATTAACAGAGTTATCATAAGTTGGACATGTACTGCCCCCATTTTCACTTCTAACTTCCAAAGCACTCATCTCCTGAACACCCAATTCATTAAAATTTTTCATAATCACAAATTTTTAAAAAGTTAATAAAACAATTAAATTTGTGCAGGCTGAGGCCTGCGCCCCGGTGGAGTAATATACCGCTGTGTGTATTAATTGCCATATATCTTCGTTAGCACTTGTTATATGTCAATCATACATCGTGCGGCATTAAACTTGCAAAGTTTACTGTCTATTGAAAGCTTAACTTGCAAGTATCCATCGGGGTATTTTATAATACCACTAGCTTACATTTGGCTCATGAACCATTTTATTGGTATTACACTGCAATGATAGTAGTTACCAGTCTCATTTTTTGAGACTAGGATCGTCATAAAGGTTAATTTTTGTTAAAACAATGAGCTTATTAAAGCCTCCGTTTGTATTTTTCAGTTCCTGTTGCGTTAGATCATTAGAGTAAAAATCACAAAAGAAATTAACAGCTTCACTGTACACATAACTTTTATGAATGATGTTGTATTCGATGGGTGCGCCCAGTTCTTTCATTACTTCCAGTACGCGGTGTAATGATGCTTTGGAAACAGAGAGGCGATTAGCTAGTTCCTGGGGAGAACCTGTTGCCCGTTGTTTCACTAAATAATCTATTCGCTCCATTAGCTGTATGGTTTTGGTCAGTTTAGCCATGGTCATTTTTTTATTTGATTTTACATACTATCGATAAGGCAAGAGGTAAAAGTGAAAAGGTAAGAGGTAAAAGTGAAAAGTATTAACAAATATATCATTTGATATAATCCATGATAACCCCCTAACAGAGTATTGTTGACTTATTCTCCTCCCCAATCACTAGATTTTTAAAACCTCGCAGGTGTTTGTGTTTAAAAACGCGGGTACTTGTTTCTGCCACATCTTATAATACTTCCCTTGTTTTTGATACAGTTCACCATGCGTTCCTTCCTCTATCAATTTCCCCTCTTCCAGCACCACAATTTTATCGGCATTCATGACTGTGCTCAGGCGATGGGCAATAATAATGATTGTTTTTCCCTGATCTTTCAACTGAGCGATGGTTTGCTGTACATAATCTTCCGATTCGGAATCGAGCGATGAAGTGGCCTCATCTAAAATGAGGATTTCGGGTTGTCGATACAATGCACGGGCAATGGCGAGTCGTTGTTTCTGTCGACCGGATAGGGTCGCTCCATTTTCCCCCAGGTAGGTATTAAATCCGGCCGGTAGTTTTTCGATAAAAGCAAGAATCCCTAATTGTTTACATATAACCAATATGTGTTCCATATCCGGTTCAAATTCTCCTACTGCAATATTATCCACCACATTACCTGCAAACAATTCCAGCTTCTGCGGCACACTGGATACCACTTGGCGCAGGCTGCTATTAGTAAAATAGTTGATATTGTGATCGCCAATGTAAATGGCGCCATCATTTAAGGCATATAGTTTTTGCAACAATCCGGCTAATGTCGTTTTACCCGATCCACTTTCGCCAATTATGGCTGTTAGTTTTCCTTTGGGAATGTTCAAACTAAATTGCTCGAACACATCCACGCGGGTACCGTAACTAAATTTTACTTTAAAAAAACGAATGTCTCCAATTAAATCGGGACGCAGGTCAATTTTATTCTCTTCTGATTCGCGCTCTAAATCCATTATTTCGAACAAACGATCCGCCGCAATCAAGGCATTCTGAACCGTTTTATTCATGCCAATCAATCCGGCAGCCGGCGATGTGAAATAACCAATAATGGCATAGAACGATAATAGCTCTCCGGGTGTAATGGTGCGATCAATAACCAGGTAAGAGCCCATCCATAGCAGGATAATGGTGAATACCCGGCTTAAAAACTCAGAACTATTGGCAGAGAAGATGGAATTAATACCCGATTGATAAACCGTTTTCAACAACTTAATAAAACGCATCTCGGTCTTCACATTGGCAAACGCCTCCAGTCCAAACTGCTTAATGGTCTTCACCGAGTTCAACGATTCCACCAACTGGCTTTCCAACTCAGCCGAATGTTCCATCATTTGACGTTCCCGCTTTTTATTGAGCCGGTTGGTGATGAAATAAACCAATGCATACAAGGGAATCACAACGGCCATAATCAAGGCCAGTTTCCAACTATAGATAAACATCAGTGTAAAAGAAAAGACCACGATAAATACATTCACAATGAGTGAGACAGCCGTATCATTGATAAATGCCCGTATTTTTACAGCATCGTTAATCCGTGAGATGATCTCCCCTACCCGCATGGTATCAAAGAACCGTTGCGGCAGTTTTAACAAATGTTTGTAGTACCCCAAAATCAATTGTGCATCGATCTTTTGCCCGGTACGCAACATCAATACGGTCTTGGAGGCACCGATAAAAATCTGAAATACCAATAGCACAATCATGCCCACACTCATCAGGTTGAGTAGATTGGTATTACCATCTACCAACACATAATCGGTAATTTTTTGAATGTAGATAGAGGTAGATAAGCCCAACACGGTATACACAATGGCACCAATAAGTGCTTGCACCAGGATGCTGCGGTGGGGTTTCAGTAAAAAGAGGAAACGTTGAAAATTAGAGACCATCTCGTTGGCAGCAGTAAAATCCTCATTGGGAACCAGCAATACCAACACCCCTGTCCATTCTTTCTCAAACTCCGCAATGGTCACTTTATGCATCTGCCCGTCGCCCGGATCCATGTACTCTACCTTACCATCCTTGACCTTATATATCACCACGTAGTGCTGCAGTACTTCTTTGACAACTACATGCGCAATGGCCGGAACAGGGATCTTGGGCAGCGCATCCACGCCTCCTTTGACACCTTTAGCAGTAAAACCCAGTTTTTCGGCTGCCTTAATCAAACCTAAAACATTGGTTCCCTTTTTATCAGTGCCCGCCATTTGACGGATGCGGGCAACGGGTAATTTTAATTTATGATGAGCGGCGATTGAAGCCAGACAAGCAGCTCCGCAGTCGGTTATATCGCGTTGTTTAATTTTCATGGATCAACTTTTGGAGTTAAGAATGAAAAGTGAATAGTTAAAAACTAATAGTGAACAGTTTAAAGTGAAAAACTAAGAGTGAATAGTTATGGGTTGCGGGATTTGGTGGTTTTTACGGTGGATACGAGCATAGCGATTAGTTCCTGGCAATCGTTGTTAAGATCTTTGAATACCGCTATATAAATGTAGTTGGTATCGAAAAGTAAATTCAGCCAATACGCTGTTTCATTGGCTTCTTTTAGTGGAATACTCATTTTATGAATAAAATCAGCACGACTTTGCGCAAACTCAGCTTCCCGAATGAGTGCACCTACAGCAGTGCCACTTCTCAATACTTGCTTACTTAGAACGTACTCTTTTTTATTTCCTTGAAGGGCTCTTGCCATCTCTACAATTTTAATGGCAAACTGATAACTCTTATCTCGTAACGGACTATTTTTCATGCTAACTATTCCTTATTCATTTCTAACTATAAACTCATAACCATTCACTTTCCACTCCTAACTATTAGTTTTCAACTCTTCACTCTAAGTTATTCATTGTTCACTATCTTCGGGTTCAACCAATCATCCATCTTATCAAAGAGCAGTTGAAAGAGCGTGCGACGGGTGAGAAAGAAACGTGCAGAAAGGGTCATCCCTTTTTTCAGGTGACCGCGCTGACCGGATTTCAATTCCAGGAAGTTCTGTGCCAGGCTACAGCGCACTTTGAAGACGGGTTGATCATTGAGTACCACGATATCGTCGGAGACTTGCGTCACTTCCCCTTCAATCAATCCCCAGTGATTGTAATTAAAGGCATCCATTTGAAAACGTACCGCTTGTCCCTGCCTGATGTACCCAATATCGGATGGTGAGAGGTAGCACTCCACTAGCAATTCATCATCGGGTGATATCTGCGCCAGTTTTCGACCCGGAGTGATAAAACTACCAGATTGGACACCTTCCACCTGTTGCAAAGTACCTGAGACCGGGGCCGTAATCACATACTGCCTTTTCTCTTGATGCAACTGCGCAATGACTGACTGAATATCTTTATTGGCCAACTCCAAACGGGTCTTCTCGGCCTGCCAGGTTGATTGGCTTTGCTGTTTGAAGAAAGTTAACTGCGAAACGGCAGCTTCATATTTATTCTTTTTTTGCAGGTATTCCATTTCCGGTGTCACCTGCTCGTGAAATAATTTTTCAGCTAAATGAAACTCACGTTTCAGCAATTTTAAGCTTACTTCCATCTCATTCACCTTAGCCTCATATTGCCGCCCCTCCAATTGATATTTAGGTGTTTGAATGATGCCTGACCCGGAAGCAAGTTGTGTTAAATCAGCAATAAATGTCACATTATCGGCACATATCTTATTTTTTAAGATAATCTTCTCATCCAATTGATCGGTACGCAACTGCAATAGGGTATCACCTTTAATTACAGACATTCCCTCCCTAAGATGAGTTTGGATGACCTGCCCATAAATAGAGGATTGTATGTGAGTACTTTCTTGTGGGGTTCGGATGAAACCGCGGCTTTGGGTGCTGATATCTAAAGAAACCAAAGGTATAGCAACGAGAAATAAAATAATGATCACTACTAAACCGACATAAATCCAGCGAAAGGATTTATTGTGAGAAGTAAAGTTACTTTCGGCAGTGTACTCACTGATTTCAGCGGGAAACAGGTGTTTTTTCATGCTAAACTTAAAAAATAATGGTAACTGAAGAAGTATTAGCCACCTTCATTCACCTTGATTTAATGGGATAACTTCATTAGTATGCAAATCATAAAACTAGATCGCACGGTCTTGTTTACTCTTTTCTTTTCGAAGAAAATAAACGTGAATGCCAATGATTGCTATCAAAGATAGTATTGTACAAATGATTGATCCTTCGAAACCAAATTTCCCGCCATTCAATGAAGTGACCGAAGTAAATTCGAAGGATAGAATGGAGTTAATATCTAATCCACTGACATTATAATCCAACACACTACCCTGAATAAAATTCCAAAACAGATGTAAACTGATGGGAAACCAAAGATTCTGCGTATACACATAAGTACTACCTAAAAGCAAACCTGCCAAAAACAAGTTTAACCATCCCAAGCCACTCATATTTGGATTGAGACCGTGCATGAGCATAAAAATGATCGAGCTTATAACAAGTGCCAGATAACGATTGGTAACTGATAACAAATTATTCAGCACATAACCACGGACAAACACCTCTTCACATAAAGCTACCAGCAGAAAAAGCATCCAGGCATAGCCTAGAGAATTCCAGTCCAAAAGATTATAAGTGAATGATACATCACCGCTCGTTATGATGACGAGTGTTCCTACACCAATTAATACCGCCGCCAAAGCACCTCCCACCAACAGGTCACGCCAGCGGTCTTTAAAACTGAATCCCAAGGACCCAAAGGACTTGCGATCCAGATAGCGTCGGAATAAAAACACCACACCAAAGGTTCCAATAAAACCCAAACACTGCATGATCAGATTTTCCTGCAATGTTAAATCTTGAAACTTGGCCAAGTCAATGCCCATAAAATCAGCTCCTAAAAACTGTAAAACAACTACTACAAAAAGATAGGCAATTAACAGCAATATAATCCTACCGGCAACACGCCATGCAACTTTCTTTTGAGATCCCATCTTTATTAAAAAATTTCATTCTAAACGCATCCATACACCTCACTAACAATAAACATAACGCCACAACTAATCCTTATAATCTTTACTTTTTTTGTGTACTTAAAGTTAAAATAAGAGTTGTAAAAATTAAAAACGGGGCATAGTCAATAACATTAAAAGAATCATTTGCGGTTTTAGTAGTAGACAACCAGGAATAAAAAATATCTATAACCTTTAAAACCACGAATAAACTTGAAATACTTAAGAATATTTGAGGATTGAGTTTAAATCCCCTTTTACTCCTGAATACAACTGCAATTAATAAACACCCATTAAACACTAGTGATACAATATCAATGTAAAGACGCTTGCTATCAGGATATCCTATACTTACAAAAAACAAAGTAAGTAAGCAATCACGATTAGTAAACAGCAAACACTGCCCATTTCAATAATATGCATACTGCCTTTATTATCATCTGAACTTCTTATAGGATCTTAATCCTGCTCCCACAGCAACTATCAAGCAACCACCAAATATTAGTAAAATCGGAAGTTTCAAAAATATCACTGTAAGAATAATAAGCAAACCAATAATACTTAACGCTAATCCAATATATTTAATCATTGTAGTACAAAATAATAAAGTGCTCTATCCTTACCTAGAATTCAGCATAATTAATACTCAAAAAATCTCACAAAATCAAAAACAAAGTGTGTTTCTATAACTTGAACACACTTTGTCAGATACAAATATTAATCTCTAGTTAACCTACCCACAGCATATCCCACTCCAGTTGTTGCAGTAAGTGCTAATGCAATACCAGCAATTATAAGACCGACAAGACCTCCTTGATGTTCTTTCAATTCGGTATCTGTAAGACTTCTTACGTTATAGTTATCTAATTCTTTCATAGTAACATTTTTATTTCTGTGCTGCATCATATCCGATCATGTAAGCGCCATAAAATGCTGCCCCCCAGAACGTAGAACTTAACAACATAGCTGTCATTATAAGTCCACCATCTGTAAATCGAACTTCCTTTTCACTAATTTCTTGAAGTCCAAGTTCAGTTAAATCAATTTTTTTCATAATCACAAAATTTTAAATAGTTAATAAAACAATTAATTTTGTGCAGGTTCAAACCTGCGCCCCGGTGGAGTAATA
>JAEINY010000146.1 GCA_016342595.1 Marinilabiliaceae bacterium | reverse complement strand
ATTGTAATAAGCAAAATGCTTTATCAATCATTTTGTTATACAATTGGTATTAAACCTAATCTGTCTTAATCACTATTTTTTTCTTCTAATGCACACTCAACTGCCCTTTAGCATCAGCTTTTTTCAGATTGCGCACCACTGTATTACCGCCTCTTGCCAGTGTTAAATCCACCGGCTTGTTAGTTTTCCAGGCACCACGGGTAAAGTCAGGTATGTCAATAGGTTTGGAGCCATTGGCAATCGACCATTCACTCAATGGGGTGATACAACTCCAGGCTGCGGCGTCATACACATCCATGTCCATGGGTAATCCATTACGTAAACAATCGATCAAACGCCAGTCCATAATAAAGTCCATTCCGCCATGGCCTCCTACCTGTTTGGCCATATCGCCCACACGACGTACTATCTCCGGAGTATATTTATCCCACAATTCTTTCATTTTGGCCTCATCTGCCACATTATGGCCAAAAGCGATGTGCTGCAAGGGCCATTTCTGGGCAAAACATTTGGTACCACTCAGCATGTGAATACGCGAATAAGGCCGTGGCGAACTAATGTCGTGCTGAATCATAATGGTCCGTCCTTTCATGGTACGGATCATTTGCATGTCCATGTTTCCGCGCATTTCCTTGCCCACAAACTGTTGTAAATCGGGACGGTCAGGCGCCAGCTCTTTGATGCGATTGGCCAAGGTAAAATCATCCGATATCATAGCCGTCAGGTAATCCAAGCGATCACCGCGGTTGATGTCCATGGCCTGACAAATGGGGCCTAAACCGTGTGTTGGATACACATTGGCTTTGCGGGTATTTTCGTGTAAACGCCACAACTTGTCATACGCACCATCACCACCTGGTTTGTCATCTTTTGGTTTGTTAAAGTGCCAGTAATCCAGGTCGTGAATATAAGCCCCTTCGCCATGTACCAGATCACCAAATACGCCTTGGCGCGTCATGTTGAGGGTCAACATCTCGAAGAAGTCGTAACAACAGTTTTCCAGGATGACACAGTGTTTTTTGGTCTGCTCTGAAACTTCGACCATTTCCCAACACTCATCCATGGTTTTAGCGGTAGATACTTCAACGGCGGCATGGTTATCGCCTTTCATGGCAGCAATGGCTACCGGCACGTGCCATTCCCAGGGGGTTGCAATGTACACCAGATCCACCAGGCCACTGTTACATAAATCCTTAAAGGCGGTATCACTTCCGGTAAATTCTTTGGCTTTGGGTAAACCTGCTTTGGCTAATTTAGCCTGTGCCCCATCCAGAGCAGCCTGACGGGTATCACAAACAGCGGTGATTTCCACCCCATCGATATAGGTCATGCGTTCCACAGCACCAATACCACGGTCGCCAATACCCACGAATCCCACTCGTACTGTATCCAGCTTGGGTGCCGCATAGCCACACATGTTAAAATGCATTTTAGGAACGCGTTCAGCGGATTCTTTAATGAAAGCCTTCTGGCTTTTTTCTTTTTGTTCGGCACAGCCCATTAAGGGAGCAGTGGCTGCCACACCTGTGCCTATTGCCATTTTCTTTAAAAAGGATCGTCTATTGGATGCCATAAGATCTTAAAATTTATACTAATTATACGCTTAACATTTATTAAAACTTGCTTCTTTAACAGATTTGGATTAACCTTTTCGTGATGCCTTTAGCACACAAGCCAAATCAATTTGATAAAAGTATTAAAAACATTTATAAGCAAATATGAGATTTCTTATCCTTTCGATGTATTTATCCATACTTTCGTTTTATATATTCGAATATCAAGTGAAGAATAGAGGTATTCTATCTTTTCGAATCCATTTACAACGCCCCAATGCATTTCCACACTACAAATTAACACATCCATTTAGCAGCATTGAATTCTTTTTTCTTCGCTCAAATGATTTTAACTTATTTAATTGATTTATTCTCTTTCACCGCCTGATCGGCATCTTTTGCCAGCTTCATTATCACCTTCACCACTTTCGGATGTTGCTCCGCCACGTTAGTGGTTTCACCCATATCTTTCGTTAAATCGTACAGTTGCGGCGAGGTGAATTCGCCTGTCCAATGCTTACCCGGCAGTACCAGCTTCCAGTTCTGGTAACGCACACTCATCAATCCCCCTCTGGCTTTAAAGCCATAAATGGCATTGTGTGGCGAGCGGGCTCCTTCTTCCCCTTTCATTAAAGACAAAATATCTTTCCCATCTATCACACGGTCTTGAGGTATTTCGGCACCTGCCACATGTGCAAATGTGGTAAACAAATCCATGGCTGCAATGGGCTCATCACAGGTTGAACCGGCCGGGATCTGACCGGGCCAGGCCATGATACAAGACACCCGGATGCCACCATCAAATCGTTCCTGGTATTTCCCTTCCCGCAGAATATGTTCACGGTTAGGATCGGTAAAACCAAAACGACCATAACAGTTCTCCAACTCTTTATCATTATGGACCAAAGGCCCATTGTCAGATGAAAAGACAATAATGGTATTGTCTTCAATCTTCAAGCGCTTTAAAGTATTCATGATGATGCCCACCGACCTGTCCAGATATTCTACCGCATCACCATAAGCAGCTGCTTTACTCTGTCCTTCAAAACCTTTGGGAACAAACCAGGGCGTATGCGTTTCAATGTTGGCATATTGCAGGTAAAAAGGCTTTTTATCCTCCTTAACAGACCGGTAAATAAACTTACAGGCTTCACGGGTAAACAGTGCCGGCAATTCAGCCAGGTCATTGTTATCGCATCGCTTAATAACCTGTGCTTGTTCAATGAGCGGAATGGCCGGATCGCTCACCCCATTGGGCCGCCAACCTGAATTACCGATACGCTCAGGGCCATGATCATTGGGGTAAGGAATACCCAGAAACTCATCGAAACCATGCACACATGGCAGGTATTGCGGCAGATGCCCCAGGTGCCATTTACCGTATAATCCGGTAGTATAGCCTTGCTCCTTGAGTAATTCAGTGATGGTCACTTCCAGTTCATCTTCCAGCCCCGTTTTGGAATGTGGGAACAATACAAATAACCCCGTTCCGTTGTTCACCCTCGGCGCATACCGCCCCGTTAACAAAGCAGCCCTGGAAGGCGTGCACGTACCATGTGGCGCATAAAAACTGGTGAATTTCATCCCGTTTCCGGCCAAAGCATCCAGATTGGGGGTATTGATATCTTTTGATCCAAAACAACTCAAATCGTCAAAACCAACATCATCAGCCAGAATATGAATAATATTGGGCTTTGTATTATTCTGGGCATTTCCACTTTCATGACAACAAAAAAAAGTAAGTCCAAATAAAGCTGCCAATCTGACTCTACCAACCATTTGATTTATCTCCATTTCGCTAAAATTTAAAAATCTCCGAATCAATTCTTGCTTCATTCATAATCTCACTTATCCTCTTTACTACATCGGGATAATCAGCTGCCACATTATTGGTTTCACCTTCGTCCTCATTGAGATTATACAATTCAATCGGGGCATCCGGATTTTTCGAAATGCCATACTGAACGCCTTTCCATTTGCCCATTCTGACTGCCTTACGACCGCCCCAGACATGAAATTCCCAATAGAGGTATTCATGTTGAATTTGGTTACCAATACCGGTTAAAGTGGGCAATAATGAAATACCATCAATACCTGCCGGCGTTTCTGCACCAGTTATCTCCGAAAATGTGGGCAACATATCCCAAAAGGCAGAAATATGATCTGAGGTCGTCCCTGGTTTAATCTTTCCCGGCCAGCTGGCAATAAAAGGCACACGAATACCGCCTTCATACAGGTCACGTTTATAGCCTTTCAAGGGGCCATTGCTATTAAAGAAATCGGGTTGTGCCCCACCTTCCAGATGTGGCCCGTTATCAGAAGTGAATATAATAAGCGTATTATCGGCAATACCAAGTTCTTCTACTTTGGCAATAATCTCTCCCACCTGATGGTCCAAAAGATCAATCATGGCTGCAAAGGCCGCATGTGATTCCGGTTGTGAGCCATACGGTCCTTTCCTAAAATGCTTACCACTATCAACTCCTTTATAGACATGCTCCGGCTCGAACTTACCCCGGTATTTCTCCATATACTCTTCCGGCGCAAACAATTCCGCATGAGGAATAATGGAAGGCACATATAAGAAAAAAGGCTGATCCTTGTTTGCTTCGATAAATTCAAGTGTTTTCTGATGAATCAGATTGGGTGCATAAACACCGGTTTTGTTTCCCGCATTGGCCTCCAGCACTAAACTATCCTGATTTGACCTCAAGAAATACGGGTAGTAATGATGACCCAGCATCTGACAGTTATAACCGAAGAAGACATCAAATCCCTGATTGTTGGGATCGCCTTCTGAACCAGGATATCCCAGTCCCCATTTACCAAACGCACCGGTTTTATAACCTGCTTGCTTCATCAATTCAGCAATAGTAATTGCTTCCCTTTTTAAGGGGTGCTGACCTTCAGGTTGATGCTCATAATTTCCCCGGATATAAGTATGACCGGTATGCTGACCAGTCAGCAAAGCCGAGCGTGAAGGCGCACATACGGTGCTACCCGAATAATGCTGGGTAAACTTTATACCATGTTTAGCTAATTTATCGATGTTGGGAGTTGAAAATTTCTCCTGTCCATAGCAGCTCAAATCACCATAGCCCAAGTCATCAGCCAGAATGTAGATGATATTTGGTTGTGTACCTTCCGCTTGTTTTTTCTCTACACATGATGTTAGTGACACCCCAACAGCCAATCCAATAAATGCTGGTTTTAAATAACCAATTCTTTTATACATACCTAACTTAATTTATTTGTTTCTTCCTTCGTTCAATTTTATAAGGAGTTCATTTGCTATCTCCGGAAAATCTGTATAAACATTATGTTGCTGATTTGGATCTTCTGTCATGTGATATAATTGATAATCCTTACTCAAACCAGACTCCACATTACCTCCCCAGCTATGACGCAAAGGTCCTTTGTAGGGTGGGATTAACACCCACTCTTTACTTCTAACGGCCACTCTTCCTTTTAGCCCTTCAAAATGTAAAATATCTCGCCCTTCTTCAGTCTTTCCCATCAAGGTGCTTAATAGTTGTTCACTGTCGGTATCCGGCATATCTGATCCGATTAGCTTTGCAGCAGAAGCCATAATGTCCACTTGACTGATCATTGCTTTAGAAACGCCCTGCTTAATTTTTCCTTTCCACATTACGATAAAAGGCACGTGGGCTCCGGCATCGAAGAGACTATATTTCCCTCCTCTAAACACTCCCCATGGGGTATGTCCACCTAATTTTTCAACTGCCTGGTCAGCATAACCGTCATCTAAAACAGGTCCGTTATCACTTGAAAAAATAACCAGGGTGTTTTCCAATATGTGTAAGCTTTCCAACTTATTAATAACTTGCGCCACACACCAGTCTCCTTCCAAAATAGCATCTCCACGTGGCCCCATCCCTGATTTGCCAGCGAAACGAGGGTGAGGAACCCTGGGAACGTGTGGTTGATGTAAGGCATAATATAAAAAGAAGGGTTTCGTTTTATTTTCTTCAATAAACCTCAAAGACTCCACCAAAAATGTATCCGCCATATTTTCATCCACCCACATCGCATTCTTACCACCTTTCATAAATCCAATACGCGATATGCCATTGTTGATACTCTGGTGATGATGGTATGTTGTTTTCATCTTTAACAACTCAGGATTCAGCTTGCCGGTAGGTTCACCCGGATAATTCTTCCGATAGTTCACTTCTAAAGGATCATTGGCTTCCAGGCCTTCGACAAGCCCATTTTTCACAAAAACAGTAGGAGTTCGGTCATTTGTCGCAGCCATGATGTAGCTATAATCAAAACCAACCTGTTTCGGTCCCGCCAGAATTTCTTTATTCCAATCTATATTGCCCTGACCAAGCCCCAGGTGCCACTTTCCAATGGCCGCTGTTTTATAGCCTGATTTCTGCAATATTTTCGGTAAAGTCACTTTTGAAGTATCAATCAATAGTTTTGCATCACCCGCCAAAACCGCCGCTTTATCATTTCTCCAGGGATAATCGCCAGTCAGAATTGAATAACGGCTTGGCGTACAAGTAGCCGCTGTTGCATAGCCGTTCTCAAACCGCAGTCCTTCCGCTGCTATCCGGTCAATTCCCGGTGTTTTTAATTGCCCCATGCCATAACAACTCACATCCCCAATGCCCAAATCATCCATATAAATGATGACTACATTTGGCTTTTGTTTCTCTTTTGTAATGGTGCAACCAGCATTCAGGCCCATCAATGATACAAGCCCTAAATACTTCAGCTTATTTATGCGTTTAAATTCTTTTATCTCCATATCATTAGTCTTTTTTCAACGAGTCTACATAAGCCTGGTTATACCTCATTCGTGAGTGTTGTTTCCATTGCGGATGACTGACCCAAAGCGGTGAAATCATCTCATTCTGCCATCCCTGAAAATCATTTAACAACTCTTTCACTAAGGCCGGTTCCTGTTCAGCCAGGTCAATTTGCTCGGCGATGTCTTCACTCAGATTATGCAAACGTGGCGCTTGATCATCAAACCAGATTAATTTCCAGTCGCCTTTACGAACTGCTCCATGATGTTGCAATCGCCAAAATAGTTTCTCATGCGGTACTTCGTTCTTTTTTCCTTTGATAAAAGGCAGCAGGTCGACACCATCATAAACCTTTTCCACAGGTAGTTCTCCACCCGCCAAAGCCACTGCTGTTGGCAATATGTCTAAGGTAATAACCGGTTTTTTATATTTTGTACCAGCAGGAAGAACCCCCGGCCATTGTGCCAGAAATGGAACATGTACCCCACCTTCCAGAAATGTTCCTTTGGTACCGGAAAACGGATCGTTACAAGATGCATTATAAGGCATAGCCCCTCCATTATCATTGGCAAAAAAGACCAGGGTATTATCCTCAATTCCCAGTTCTTTCAACTTTTTCATCACCTTGCCCACATTTTCATCCAGTGAACGGGTCATGGCCGCATTAACAGCCCGTTGACCCGTTTGAAACATAGCACGTGCTTCTTCCAAGTAATCCGGACGGGCATGCATGGGGGTATGTGGTGCATTAAATGATAAGTACAGGAAGAAAGGTTGTTCTTTGTTCTTTTGGATGAATGCACAGGCTTCATCACCAAAAGCATCCGTAAGATAAGGCAAAGCCGTATAATCTACCGGCTCAAAATTACGGATGATATCTTTAGCCAGCCCGGTATGATAGGCTGAACCGCCACCTAACATGCCAAAGAAAGTATCAAACCCACGGTTACATGGATGAAACTGAGACTTTTCTCCCAAATGCCATTTGCCAACCATCCCGGTTTGATACCCCTT
This sequence comes from Marinilabiliaceae bacterium, assembly GCA_016342595.1. GTDB lineage: Bacteria > Bacteroidota > Bacteroidia > Bacteroidales > Marinilabiliaceae > JAEINY01. The sequence goes on along the minus strand of JAEINY010000146.1, from coordinate 8,484 downwards.
TTCCTTCATCAAATCGGCAATGGTTAATTCACCCACAGGCAACCCCAACAGCTCTTCATCGGTTTTACTGTAATTACCCCCCAGGTTACATTCATGTCCAAAGCGTTGTTGGTACCGGCCCGTCAATAAGCCAGCCCGGGAAGGGCTGCAAACAGGCCCACTCACATACCCATTGGTGAAGGTCACGCCATTTTGAGCAATAGCGTCGATGTTTGGTGTTTTTATCAGCTTATTCCCATTCATACTGAAATCGGCAAAGCCCGCATCATCAGAAAATAAAATGATCACATTGGGTCTTTGGACCTCTTCAGCTTCTTTCTGCTGCAGTGCATTACATCCCGGAGTTATGCTTGCTGCAAGCATAAGAGAAAAAGCACCAATACTATTTTTCATACAATTCATCATTATCTTTTATTGGAATCAGGAACGAACATCGGATTTAATTGGGTTGGGACCGGAGCTTTTGCACCTTTTCGCCAGTCTATCATTAGCTGATGTAATTCTCTGGTTTTTTTGGGCATTTGTTCAGCCAGGTTATTCGATTCACCTGGATCTTCCTCCAGATTATACAACTCCAGTGCGCCATCTTCGAAATACTCATGCAACTTCCACTTTCCTTTACGCATCGCCGATCCCGGCCGGGTGCGAAACAAAGGATCCCTGGCCTGGTCTTTATCCGGATCATAAGCCTGCAGATAGATTGGGAAATGCCAAAAAAGAGCGTTTCTTTTTAAACTTTTACCATCCCTTATCAGAGCTAACAATGATTCTCCATCCAGAATCTGGTCTTCATCCGGACTAATACCTGCTGCATCCAATAAGGTAGGATAAAAATCGATCCCTGACACAGGTGCATCAATAGTCTTACCGGAAGCCAATTGAGTGGGCCAGCTAATAATAAGCGGTTCACGAATACCGCCTTCATAATAGGAACCTTTACCGGCTCTCAGCGGATACTGCGATGAAAACTTGGCAATTCCGCCATTATCTGAAAAGAAAATAACCAGCGTATTGTCTGTTAATCCCTGGCTATCCAAGGCCTCCATCAGCCGTCCTATATTTTGGTCGGCACTCTCAACCATGGCAGCATACACCGCATGATTTTGTCCTTCACAGCCTTCTTTATTTCGATACTTTTCGATTAACGCTTCTTTCCCTTGCAAAGGGGTATGCACGGTAAAATAGGGCATATAGAGAAAAAACGGTTGCCCGGTCTTATCAGGTGAATTCTGTTGAATGAAATCAATGGCCTCTGTGGTCAATCTATCGGTCAGATATTCACCTTTTGGCCCATCTTCTAAGTGGTGATTTTTATAGGGACTGAAATAGCTTTTGGGATGCCCTTCGTGCGAACCGGCTATATTCGAATCAAAGCCCTGTGTACACGGATCATCTCCCAAATGCCATTTTCCAATATGAGCAGTTTGATAACCGGCCTTTTTGAGTGCTTCAGCCATTGTAATTACACTGTCGGCCAGAGTCGTCGTATTGGGTATGGGAATCAACTTACGATCCACTGTCCGCCCTCTTTCTGAGGAACCCACTGTGTAAATACCATGCCTGGACGGATATTGACCCGACATGATACACGCCCTGCTGGGGGCACAATTAGCTGCCGGGGCATAGGCATTGGTAAAGACCACCCCTTTTGCGGCTAATTGATCAATATGAGGTGTTTCATACAAGCAACTCCCCATGTAGCCCACATCTTTCCATCCCAAATCATCAATCAGGATAAATAAGATATTAGGTGGCGCTTCAAAGGACTTCAAATTCCCACCTATACACATAGTGCTGTGACAAATTATAAACAATACCCAATATGCTATCTTTCTCCTGATCATAAATTTATTTTTAAATAGGACGAGACTGCTCCAAATAACAAACTTTAAATACAGCCTCGCCCATCAATATTACAATACTATGAATTAATTAGCTAACAAAATTTTCTTTGTCTGGATAGTTTTTCCACCATAAATAGCCACAATATAAATGCCGGGCTGATCAAATGGAACCACCTTCGTGCCTGAAGGCATGTCAAAACTATGCAGACAGGTACCGGCTATGTTGAAAATCTTCATTGAAGTTCTTGCTCCGGTATTTTCAATCTTAATATTCTTTTTATCACCTACTAGTTGAATATGATCTCCAATAACCTCCTCAACTCCAAGAGCTACAGAATGCAACTGTGCGATCTCAAATTCAGAAAGGGCTCGATCCCAGATATGGAAATCATCCATTCGCCCCATGAAATTTCTTGTTGATGCGAAATCTTTACCGATCCAAACCGAACCACTCGCTGCAGTATTTACTGTTTGAGATCCCCGGGCTTCAATCGTTTCCAATTGTCCATCCACAAATAATTTAACATCTGCTACATCTGGTGTGCCATCATCCTCAAAGGTGCACGCCACATGGTGCCATTGACCATCCGTTAATACAGTACTTCCATAAATGTATCCACCTTCTACTTCCACTCTTAGTTTCCCATTTGTGAACAATCGAAAGGACCACTTTTTAGTTTTAGATTTTGCTCCAAATGCACAAATAACTTTATCAGCAGTCGTCGTTTTAATCCAGGCTGAAATGGTACGTGCAGCTGATCCTTCAAATCCTGGATGATTGGATATGGTGGAAGATGTAGCGTTAAACTCAGCCACTTGCCCTCTTTCATCATCTTCCACAAAGACAATACCATCCTCAGTAGCATCCCACTCATTACCTGTTAAATCATTGGCATTCCCATTAAAGTTATGAGAAGCTTCCAGTTGTCCTATAACAGGTTCCTTTACTTCAATAAAATTGGCATAGGTTTGAGTATGGGTTCCTTGTTGATCGGTAACTGTTAATGACACATCATATTCACCAACCTGCGCATATTCAACCATAGGGTTGGCCTCTGTTGAAGAAGCCGGATTTCCACCAGGGAATGCACCCCATCAACACTTTTGAAGGATCATCGGGGAACTGCTGGATACTTCGTACCACCCCTTGTGTATTGGTTCGATAACGTGCTTCAAGATCAAAAGTAAAGGGCCCGATCTGTTGCCAACTACCAGAGTTAGTAGTACTTTTTAACAAAGCCTTTTCTTTTTTTATAATTTTCAGATCTCTCTGATCTGATTTTACCGTCAACAGGTTTCCGTTGGCATCATAATTTCCGCTTACCGCTCTGGTCCATCGGATGTATTCTCTAACTGCATCCGTTTTAACATACTCATGCTCCTTAAAATAATTTTCATAAGCATCAGTAATGGAATGATAATTCGGAGTCGTTGATTTTAGTAACAGGTACCATTCCGATTGCTGATGTTTTTCACTATGCGACTGCACATCCTGGCCATATATCATCCCGATACTTAGAAGTAAAGAGGTGATGATAAACAGTCTTGTTTTGTAGATTTTTTTCATGGGTTAATTGGTTTATCCATCTACTGAATTCTTCAAAAAAAGACATAGCGATAGCAGTCTGAAGTATAACTCAAACATAAAATACAATCATTCACACTATCAACGTGAACTCAATAAAAGGGTAGAAACTGTATTTTGGTAAGTAAACAAGGAATCCCCATAAAAGGGATTCCCTGGTAAAATATGCAGATAATTTATTCAGCTTTTTTCCAAACCGGATTCTGATCCAGATTTTCATTTAACGCCAATTCCTCTAACGGTATTGGATACAAATAATAGTGTTCTGGAAATCCAGGAGGCACACCCCAAGGAGAAACAAAACCAACTGAAGCACCACCCTGAATAGGTAGTTTGTTACCGTAGTCAGCATTATTTACATACCTTCCTAGTTTTTCAAGAGCTCCATACTCATGTGCTTTTCTCCATCGTCTGATATCATCAAAACGATAGCCTTCACCCATTAGCTCAACGGCTCGTTCTCTTCTGATTTCCCACAGTACACGGTCAACATCTGCATCTCGAGTTGGATCATCTACAAAGTTGGCAATTTCTAATGCCGCCACTTTTCCCCGGGCACGTAGCTTATTAATCGTTAAGTCGGCAGTAGCCTGATCAAATTCGCCCAACTCAAACTTAGCTTCAGCCAGGTTAACCAATACCTCACCCATTCTGAAAACAGGGAAATCAGTGTATTCCTTGTTTTGTATACCTGTATGAAATTCATTGTAATACTTATGAAATCTATATCCTGTATAGCTCACCATAAAACCCTGGCCTTTATTGCTTTTACGGAAATGCGGCTCCTGCTTTAGGATTATTCCCTGCCAGTTACTTAAAGGCAATGGCTTATGATCGGCATCAGATAACTTATTCATCAAATCGATGTACTCACGGTGTTTTGGATCACTGTGAAAGTCCCAGGTTTTTTGACCGGTTTTAACAACTTCATACGGAGGAGGTGTAATGTAATACATGCGCTCATCCCTGTTTCTGAACTCAGCATAGGGATCCTCTGGTGCATTGGGATCTGTCTCAAACAGATCACTTGTCCAAATGGTCTCACCATCCTTACATAAGAACTTATTAGCCCCTCGTCTGGTTAAATCCCAGTTACCTGCCGAGTTTCTATGACGCGAAGTGTGGACATGCGTCATAACATCAAATCCATAGGCCTTATAAAGTAGAATACCATTTCCTAATTTACTAAGATCTTCACTGTTAAACAGCTGATCGTAATTGGGATGTAAATCAGGATATGACTGGGCAAGAGCAGCACCGGCATCTGCACTGGCTTGCAGGTATGGCGTTTCATCACCCAGGGAGTGATACTTGCGCCAGGTACCTTCAAACAGTCCAAAGCGTGAGATTAATGCTCTTACAACGCTCTGATCAACCACATTATCTCCTTCAGGACGGATGTATGTTTCTGCGTATTGCAAATCCGCTAAAATATTGGCACTAATCTCATCGCGCGGTGTTTTGGGTCCATACAAAACATCCAAATCCGTTTCATCAACCAGTTCATCCAGATAGATAAACTCACCATATTTTATCAACAATTGAAAATGTTCCAAGGCCCTGAAAAAGTAACCTACACTACGCCAGTGCTTTTTACCTTCTTCTTCCAGCTGACTGCCTTCAATATTACTCAACATAAGGTTGATCCGTCGAATCTTGGCATAAGGATTTGACCAGTTTCCGTCCCAAGAAGGCTCTACGATATTTTCCCATAACCATGGTTGCCCGATACTACCTACTCCTTTACTCATCAAATCACCATTCCACTCGTTATCGGTTGGTGTCAGATCAAAACCCGGAAAGGTATTGTAAAATCCCCAACAGTAGGTTTCAAAATTTGCATCAGTTGTAAAAGTGGTTGGCTCTGAGAGCTTATCAAGGGGGGATTTATCTAAAAAATCATCATTACACCCAGCCAGAAGCAGGATCATACAAAATGATAATACACTATATATTTTCTTCATTTCTGTAGCTTTTATAAAATTAAAAAGTAACATTTAGACCAACGTTAAAGCTTTTTATCAATGGATAGTATAATCCCTGGCTCTTAGCTTGCAACTCAGTATCAATACCATCAGGCATGTTATCAAAACTATGAAGGTTTTCTCCGGATACATATATTCTGAATTTGTCAATGTTTACTTTACTCAACAATGATTTTGGCAAGGTATATCCCAGTGTTATATTTTTGATGCGCAAGAATGAACCATCAATCAGATACCTGGTTTGAGTCATTCTGCTGTTACCATAGTTAGCACCACCCATGTCATAGTTTCTTGGAAAATAAGCATCCGTATTCTCTGGTGTCCAGTAATCCATCTGTCCTTTATGCATGGTAGCAAATTCACCGGTATAAGGGAATCGAATGTTGTTATTGATATACAAATCACGTTTACCAACACCATTGAGAATGAACGAGAAGTCAAAGTTTTTGTACGATGCACTACCGAAAATACCGTATTGATAGCGACGCTTGTTATTACCTATAACTTTACGATCACCCGGATCACTCAGTGTACTGCTTCCCGGGCTGATTTCTCCATCACCATTCAGATCTTTGTACTTCATGTCTCCCGGATTAGGATTACGTCCGATAAATGCTTCCACATCTTCGTTTAAGGTACCTCCCATTAAATTCTCATTTAAGGAGCCTTCCACAAAATCATCTACCGTATACAGGCGATCACTTTCATAACCCCAGATATCACCTAAGACCTGTCCTTCGTAATAGCTGCTAAGCAGTTCGGCAGGATTGTCATATCGCGTAATCTCGGCTTTATTGTCAAACAGTGTGAAACCAATGTTGTATTCAAAATCGTTGATGCGGTCTTTCCACGACATTTCCAGTTCCCAACCGCGAGACTCCAAATCGGCTGCATTGGCTGGCGGAGCGTCTGTGCCAAGTACACTAGGCAATCTAGTAGCAGGTTTGATCATCCCTAGTGTTTTCCGGTTAAATACATCAAAAGAGGTACTCAAACGGTTATCCAACACTTTAACATCTAACCCAAAGTTAAGCGTTTGAACCGTTTCCCAGGTAAAGTCCTGCCTTACCAGACCTGGAGGAGAAACCGTGTTGTATCTTAAGCCCGTATCAGGATTTATCCAGCTGGCATTTCCAATAGGCATAGCAGGTATAGACTTGTAGAAACCACTAAGACTATTGTTGTCAATGTTTTGATTACCTATCTCACCCCATGATGCTCTTAGTTTAAGGTGCGAAATAGTTTCGAAATTCGACATAAAGGCTTCTCTGGCGATATTCCACCCCAGTGAAAATGACGGAAAGAAACCATACTTCTCACGTGCCGCAAATTTAGAGGAACCATCGTATCGTCCGTTGGCCTCAACAAAGTACTTCTCTTTGTAGTTGTAATTGATACGACCAAAATAACCCAGCACAGCCCATTCACCAAAACTATCATCAGCTGTAATTATTCCGGTAGCTGTACCCAAGGCTGGTAAGTCTGCATTTAACAACTCTGCTTTTCTGGCCCAGAACGCCTCCTGGTGAAATTCTTCTTTGTTAATACCCGCCAAGGCGTTAAATTGATGATCACCAACCTGCTTCTTATAGTTGGCATAGAAATTGGCTGCGCTATACGTCTTTTGCGTATTTGCCTTGCTATAAAACGTACTCTTCGGATCTCCTTCCTTTAGGGTGTAACGGTTCGCATCCACAAAATCCAGCTGCTCATCCATACTGTAGTTATTCTGATTCTTTGATTCGTAAGTATATTCACCTGTTAAAATCAAATCTTTGAATAACTCGTATTCCAATTTACCATATAAACGTAAATTACCTTGCGTCTCTTCATTTGGTTCTTTAAGAGTTGCATAATTGGAAGGCGTGTCATAAGGCACAGTGGTTCCGTCATCAAAAACATGGCTGCCTCTACCAGCAGGCGTCCATGGTTTGGCAGTAACCGCATTGTAAAAGCTTGTACGCGGGGTTAATTTCGAACTATTACGGTAGTTAATGTTAACCGAAGCCGTTAATTTGTCCGTTAATTCAGTACTTAAAAATGTAGTAAAGTTATATTTGGTATAGCGGTCGTTATCAGACACCATAATACCATCTTTATCACTATATCCCAGTGATACACGATATTGTGATTTTTTTCCACCACCGCTGAAATTGAAGTTGTGAATCTGTGAGAATGATCCCTGGCCTATTAACTCATCGATGGTCCTTGTATTGGTTAATGGGTATCGAACACCATACTCATCTGTGGCATAGCCTTCAGGGTAAAGGCTTTTATCATTCTTATATTCTTCCAGGAAGTTAACCCAGGTTGGAGTGTCCTGATTGGTCCAATACGACATCGCACCCCAGTCATTCATTGCATTAACAAAGTTATAGGTCGATTCCTTTTCGGCAATATCAGTGGCCGTACCAAAACTAAAGGTGTTAGAATAATTAAATTTAATAGGCTGGTCTTTCCCTCCTTTTTTGGTAGTAATCAAGATAACACCAAAGGCAGCCCTGGCTCCATATATGGAAGAAGCAGCCGCATCCTTAAGCACAGTAATGGACTCTACATCCTGTGGATTAACATCCTCAGCCGATACAGGAACGTTATCCATCAAAATCAAGGCACTTCCCCCATTGATTGAAGTGGTTCCCCTAATGTTAATACTGGTTTCCGCACCCGGTTCCCCAGATGGAACTGTAATCTGCATTCCGGGTACCGTACCCTGAATGGCCTGCATAGTATTGGTCACAGGTCTGTTACCCAAAACATCTTCCATATCGACAGTTGTGGTAGCACCCGTCACATTGGATTTCTTTTGAGTTCCAAATCCAATCACCACCACTTCATCCAGCCCGGTCATCTCCTCAACTAATGTGATATCAATTTTGGAACGGCCGGCTACCTGTACTTCCTGTGTTTCAAAACCAATAAAAGAATAGGTTAATACTGCATCAGACGAGCTCACTTGAATGGTATAGTTGCCATCAATACCTGTGATAACCCCATTTGAAGGTTGCTGTTTATCAAATACATTAACACCAGGCAAGGGTTCGCCTTTATCATCGGTCACCATCCCTTT
>JAEINY010000145.1 GCA_016342595.1 Marinilabiliaceae bacterium | reverse complement strand
GCAATGTTTAAGGTGTCATTCTCATTGATGGTAGTGAAATCAAAGTCACATGGCGTATTGTTAATGGTTTCATCAATGGGATTTTCCTCATCAATGTCCGGACTCACCGTCTCATTGTTACAAGCAATAATAAAAAACAGTGACAAAATGTATAAAAGGAAATAACTTTTCATGGTATAAAGTTTTTTTGTTTTTAAACTTGTCAAATTCTATTAAGACTTTCGTAGTACATAAAACTTTCTAATAAACCGTCTTCCGGATTGACAATTTGTCGGGTTTAACGCATATAAAATTATTAGGTTTGCTTTTCTATCTATTTTTTTTACATTAACAGTATTGAAAAATTGATGAATGCATTCCTAATGGTGATTTCCGCCAGTTATTTCATAGAGACTATTTTAAGTATTTATTAATAGTGTAACCTGCCAATGTATGAAACCTCTCATTGCAAACTATCAACTGCTACGCAGTCATTTTACAGGAACCGCGGATTTAACGAATTACACGAATTACACGAATTACACGAATTCGTTTTCTGCCGGAAAATGTTAATTGCCAGAAGTTTTAATGATTCGTTTAATTAGCGGAATTCGCGGTCTTTTTTAAAAAAAATATTGCAAGCACTGTTGGCTGATAATGTAGTACTACACAATTCGCTGATTGGGTGAATGACTATTTCTTCTTGTCCTGCAAGCAATTATTGTCCCTATCTGTTGAATATGTATTACAGGTAGCTCTTCTCAATCATTAAAAAAAACCCTTTCAGCAAAAAAAATACGACATTAGTCATAATCCATTTTTGTTTTATTGAAAAATGTTATTACTTAACTAACTGATGACTAATTATTCAATATCTATGAAAAGTTTTCTACTAAATATCTTTAATGGACGGATCGTATCCCCCTGGTGGATTTTACTGATAGATTTAGCTATTGTGGTTAATGCTTATTTAATTGCCTTTGTACTGCGATTAAATGTACAATTAGCCAGCTACTCCATGTGGGATTTCATTTCTATAGGTGGATGGATTATGGTTGTTTATTTAGGTGCGTATGTAGTAACCGGTTCCTATCGGGGGGTGATTCGACATAGTAGTTACAACGAATTTAAGCAGTTGATCATCGCTTGTTTTTCGGCCTTTACTTTTCTCCTGCTGGCAGATGCCATCGCGAAGCTTAATGAATGGGAGTGGTTGAAAGTTCCACGATTGGTGTTGATTTTCCATTTTTTATTAACCACCATGGTTAGTTTTATGTTTCGAATGATTGTGAAGGAGACCTATGCTTTTCTGACTAAAAAGCGGACTACTATTAATGCACTGATTTATGGAGCGGGTGATATGGGGCAAATTACCCTGGAGGCTATACGCAATGATAAGGATAATCATTTTCATGTGGTTGGCTTTGTGGATGATGATTCGACTAAATGGAATATGAAATTAAATTCTATTCCAGTACATAGTTGGAAAAAAGTATTGGAATCAGCATCAGAAAAGGGCGTAGAGGAGGTTATTCTAGCGATTAACAATATTTCTGTGAGTCGAAAGCAGGAGATCACCAATGACTGTCTGGACAAAGGCTGGAAATTAAAAGTGATGCCATCTGTCGGAAATTGGGTCAATGGGATATCTAATAACAACCAGATACGGGATATTCGCATTGAAGATATCCTGGGTCGGGAAGAAATTAAGTTGAATCAAAAACGTATTTCAAGTGGATTAGAAGGGAAAACAATCTTGGTGACAGGGGCTGCAGGATCCATAGGGTCTGAGATTGTACGACAATTACTGAAGTTTCCAGTTCGGAAAATTGTTTTGGTAGATGTGGCTGAATCGGCTCTGTATGATTTGCAACAGGAGTTGTTGCTGAGTTATTACGACGTGCCTTTTGAGGCTGTAGTGGCTGATTTCACCAATTCTTTCCGGATGCGTCAGGTATTCGAACTATTTCATCCTCAAATTGTATTCAATGCAGCTGCCTATAAACATGTGCCACTTATGGAGGCCAATCCTTATGAGGCCATCCGGGTTAATATTGGAGGTACCAAATTAATGGCTGATATTTCCATTGAATATGGGGTGGAAAAATTTGTGATGGTCTCCACTGATAAAGCTGTTAATCCTACCAATGTCATGGGAGCTTCCAAGCGTATTTGTGAAATTTATATACAATCGTTGGCGCAAAAAAGAGGTATTGAAACCGCTTTCATCACAACCCGTTTTGGCAATGTGTTGGGATCCAATGGTTCTGTTGTTCCGTTATTTAAAAAGCAAATTGCTCAGGGCGGACCTGTGACAGTGACCCATCGGGATATCACCCGCTACTTTATGACCATACCAGAGGCATGTCAGTTGGTTTTGGAGGCTGGTTTCATGGGGAATGGAGGGGAGATTTATGTATTTGATATGGGAGAGCCTGTTAAAATTAATAACTTGGCGAAGGAGATGATTCGTTTAGCGGGTCTGAAGTTAGGTGAAGATATTGAAATCAAATATTCTGGTTTACGTCCGGGAGAGAAATTATATGAAGAGTTGTTGGCGTCCAAAGAGAATAATTTAGCAACACATCATGAGAAGATCATGATTGGTCAGGTGCGTCCACATGATTTTAAACGCGTGGGCAGGTTGGTCAATGACTTATTATTCTCACTGCATTTTGAGAATAATGAACTGTTGGTAACACGGATGAAAGATTTGGTACCGGAATATGTGTCAAATAATAGCTGTTACTCTAGTTTGGATAAGGTGAAATTGTTGCAATAGTTTTTTGTTCCGCGAATTGTACTGCTTTCGGTTATTTATTCTGTCCACAGATTAAATGGATTAAAAAGGATTAATTCAGGTATATAATATTGTTACAAATCAAATCCGACACCTATCGGATGGGCGATAAAAATATCGCTTTTTAATTGTGTATCTGCATTATATCAGCGCAATTTGATATTTAATTGGTAAAATAAGCGAAATGCCTAGTGCGACAAATTGCAAGTTTAAGTATTTATTAATGGTGCAACCTACTGATATATGAAACACCTAATTACATTATATCAACTGCTTCGCAGTTTTCTTTAAAGGAACCGCGAATTTAACGAATTACACGATTAATTTTAATAATTCGTTTAATTAGCGTAATTCGCGGTTTAAAGAAAAAATTTATTTGATTGGAAGCAAGGTAAAATAATTACTTGAATTTAGAATTTGTAGCACTAGGTTGTTAATAAATCATGGGCTACGATCCAACTGACATCGATGATAGCTATTTGGAATTCCTATGGGCATTGCTACTGGATATTCAAATAATAGTCTGCTATGTACATCCCATATTCGAAAGTTCAATTGGCCGGTAACGAAACCAAATATTTGAAGGAGGTATTGGATAGTGGTTGGCTTACCACTTCGTCCAAGCCTCAGCATTTTGAGAATTTATTGGCGAGTTTTGTGGGAGCCAGGTATGCGTATGTTGTCAGTTCCTGTGCTGCTGCCTTGCATCTTGCCGTAGAGGCTATTGGTATAACAGAGGGGGATAGAATAAAAGTACCGATACGGCTTGCATCATTTTGAAAATACAACAGCATACATATCGTCCGGGATTGGAACTATTATTCTTCCGGTTCGTTTCTTTTGTAGACCAGAGATCGTTTTAATAGATTTAAAAAATGAATAAATTACGGCATGCTATTGGTTAATTACCTACAAGTAAAGGAATTAATTCTTCGGGTGTCTCTTTTTTTTTCAAAATTTTTTGCCGGTGGTAAAATGTTGACACAGCAAAATCCTGATTGGCACAAAAGTCACGAAAGGTTAAACCGGATTCTAAATACTCCCGGTAAAGCTCCCTAAAGCGTGATTCAATTATACAATGACTCTGAGTATACTTTGCTGTATTGATACATGTTTTATACACTTGAACATTCGCGACCTTACACTAATTTTGATATCCCTGTAAGTTAATGTATGTGTAAGAATAATGAATATGTTTATGATAATTAAGTTAAGAAGAAAAGTCGGTGTCGGTATCGTTTACCTTTTATTAATGAATAGTTTATCGGTAGTCATTCAAAAGCATTTGTAATTGTATATAAGATAATTTAATTGACTTGTATTATTGATGTGTTTTTGACTAATGGAGCTGAAAAGCAGAGAGATGTGGTATTGAAGGGGGGTGGTCTGATTCCTCAGGATAGAAGAAAAGTCTGGTTAGGCTGAATTAGCCAAAAGGTAACATTCTGGAAATTTTTTATTCAATGAAACGGTATCACACCAAACTCCCTTTTATTTATTCCTTTTAAAAATGAGTTGAACTGTTTAAGGATTAATAATTGAGTCGCCAAGTGTTTTTGGTCATAAAATACAAGTTATTGGTCAAGGATAAAATGCTTTTGGTCACATATCAGAGCAAAAGATATTTTTTCAGTGTAATTTATATATGGAAATAATATCAATTTAATTCTAACCACATGAATTTAAAAAGTAATTTAAATAAATATCTTTTTAATTCAGGATATTTATTTTTCAAACTTGCGGTATTAATGTTTATGTTGTCATCGTGTATCACTCAACGAAACCTCGAATACGTGCAGGTGGATGTGGACGACATGCAAACTTACGATGAAGCTTTTGTTGATGACTACAAGCTACAACCTAAAGATGAACTCTATATTCAAATAAGTAGCCTTGATGATCCTTCTGCACGAATATTTTCATCTACAGGTAACCAACAATTTATTAATGTAGGTGCCATTCAGCCTTTTGGAGCTTCCTTGCTCTCCTATACCATCGATAAAGATGGGTTTATACTTCTTCCCGTGATTGGTCTTATTTTAGTAAAGGATAAAACCATCGAACAGGTAAGCGAGATAATTACCAATTCTGTCACCAAAATATTAAGCCAGCCAATGGTGTCCGTAAAATTGGTGAACCGCTATGTGACGGTGTTGGGAGAAGTTCAAAGGCCCGGCCATTATAGCTATTCCCAGGATAAAGTGACCATATATGATGCCATTGGTATTGCAGGGGACATTACGGACTGGGGTAACCGAAATGAAGTGATCCTTATCCGGAATGAGAACGGGAAGAACCTTCAGATTCCCGTGGATCTGACACAGTCGGATATACTGGCATCCAATTACCTTTACGTAAGCCCCAATGATATCATCTATGTAAAACCCTTGCGAAAGAAATTCTGGAACCTGCGACAATTTCCGTATGGTGTTCTTTTATCTGCTATTACTGCTGCAATATTGCTTTATTCGGTTGTTAAAGAGTGATCACCAACTAAATATATCAAATTATGACATCTAACCATCATCCTATAAATAGTGGTGGAGAAAGCGATCTTAAGCTTTTTGTCCTGTCCATTACAAGGTATTATAAGGTTTTTGTAATCAGTTTAGTGGTTGCAATCGGATTGGCTTATTTGGTAAACTGGTTTATGACACCCAAGTATAAAATTTCATCGTCTCTTTTGATCACTGAAGAGACTCGTAATACAGGTGGAAATGTGAATGAATTTCTTAATAGCAATTTATTTGGCGTCAACCAGAATCTCCAGAATGAATTATGGTTGTTGAAATCGGCACCCATTATTGACCAAACCATCAAGAATCTGAATTTAACCGTAAGTTATAATAAAAAAGAGGGATTGCAGCAGCGCAATATGTATGGTAATGTACCTTTTCGGGTTGTGTTACTGTCTGGTCATATTCAACCAGTTGGTGTCCGATTTGAAATTGTTTTTTTGGAGAATAATAATTTTAGAATAGAGGCCAAAGGTAAGAATGTCTCCTTTGTGGATTTTAAAACGGGAGAAGTGGAGTTTGTGAAGAAGAAGTGGAATTTTAAACACAATGATAAGTTTGGGAATTTAATTGAATTCTCTGATCTTGCTTTTGTGGTCCTACAGGTTCCGGATAAAAAGGTGGATTTTAAACGTGATTATCATTACAATTTCTTATTAACCGACGCCATCTCTTTAACTGAAGACATCAAGAAGCATTTGGAGTTTAAAGTTGTAGACAAGCTGGCTACCGTGATTGAGATCACTTATAAATCACCTTCCGTTAAAAGGGGGAAAGCCATTGTCGATGAGATCATGCATGTCTATTCACAACAAAATCTTGAGCAGAAGAATCATATAGCTGGTATTACTATTAATTATATTGAAAAACAACTGGATGAGATATCGGATTCTTTGAGTATAACAGAAGAAAATTTACAACGCTTTCGTTCTTCCAATCATTTGTTGAGTGTTACTGCCCAAGCTAACTCTATTACAACACAATATATGGATCTACAGAACCAGCTGGCCGAATTGATGACCCGTAAGCGTTATTATGACTATGTGGCAGATTATTTGATCCATAATGAAGATTTTTCGAGTATGATTGTACCGGCCTCTATGGGCATACCCGATCAATTGTTAAACAACCTGATGTCAGAACTTATCACGGCTCAGGCTGATAGATCGAATCTTATTCAAAATGATCAGGAGCTTAATCCGTTAGTTAAAAAATTGACTGTCAAGATTGAGAATGTAAAGGCCACCATATTCAAGAACATTACGGCAGTGAGAAAAACCATTGATATTTCGGTAGATGAAATGAATAAACGGATTCGTCACCTGGAGACTACCATCAGTCGCTTGCCAGTGACCCAGCTCCAGTTGGGAGGTATAGAACGAAAATATAAATTAAACGATGCTATATACAATTACCTTCTTGAAAAGCGGGCTGAAGCTAAAATTACCTTAGCCTCTAATATTCCGGACAATATCATTATTGAGCCTGCCCGTATGGCAGGACGCCGTCCCATTTCGCCCAATCAACAATTGAATTATATGATTGCCATAATGCTGGGTTTGGTTATTCCGTTTAGCTATCTGACCTTGAAAAATTCCTTGAACAACAAGTTGGATTCCCAGGATGCCATTGAAAGTTTAACCAATGCACCTGTTTTTGGCAAAATAATGCACAATAAACAAAAGGCCAGGAATGGTTTGTATGAATTGCCAGGTAACCTTGTTACAGAATCGTTCCGGGCACTGCGTACTAAGCTTGAATATCAATTCATGAATATGCCCCACAAAGTAATCATGATAACTTCCAGTATTGAGGGTGAAGGAAAATCTTTCAATGCCCTTAATTTGGCTATGAGTTATGCCCAGCTTGGCCATCGTACTTTACTGATAAATTACGACCTACGTAAGTCAACGCAATATTTCAGCCATGAGGAGAATACTTTCAAAGGACTTTATTCATGGTACGCCGAAGAAGTCGGGCATGAAGATATCATTCGGTCTTCCCCTTATGAAAATCTAGATTATATCCAGACCGGCCATCTTGTACCGGATCCGGCAAAATTGATGTCGCTCAAGAATACTGAACTATTGCTGAAACAACTCAAGGCGATGTATAATTGCATCATACTGGATACTTCGCCTTTTGCCCAGGTAAATGATGCCTATTTATTAATGGATTATGCAGATATTAAGATTGTTATTGCCCGGTATAACTACACCATAAAAAAAGTATTTGCTTTCATCATGAAGGAGCTGAAACAAAAAAATATCAGTAATGTGGGCATCGTGATGAATGATAACAATGTGTATAGCGATCAGTATGGCTATGGCTATGGTTATAATAAACAAAATGGAAAGGGGACATTAGTCGATAAATATATTAGAGGTGTGAATATGGTGAAAAGCGGTGACAAAGTATGATTTTAATCAAAATCATCATGCCTGCAGTGTAATTTGATAATGAATTTATTTTTTTGAATTGAATAAGTGTTTACGTTAGATCTATTTTATTCTATTTGTTGGTCACGGTATGTGACTGACCAAGCGAAGCTGTCTAAGTGGATGGTTTGGGAGCCTGCACTAATGGGACTGTTTTATTCTTGCCTATAATTCTCAAAACTTAGATATATGATAAGTAAAATATTTGGATTTGTATTTTTGACTATGGATAAATACAAATCTAAGCTGATTAAAAATAGTGTTACTTTAAAAGGAACTGACCAGGTTTTTGAACGAAGTACTTATATCCGACTTGCGGATGGATCAGATAAGAATGACGTCGTAATTGGAGATCATGCGATGATATCAGGAGCCCTTATTTCAGAAAACCATGGCAAGATATCTTTGGGAGCTTATGTCTATTTAAGAGAGAACAGTACAATAGGCTCAGCAAACTCTATTACCATTGGTGATTACACTTCTATTGCTGATTATGTGGTTATTTTGGATAATAATAATCATCCAATAAATCCGATGGACCGGGAAATAAAAAGCAGCTCTCCCAAAGGCTCGGATTATCGTAAATGGAGGCATTCTGAATCCGCGGCGATTGTCATTGGACGTAATGTATGGATTGGTTCTTTTGCCCGAATTTGCAAAGGCGTAAGTGTTGGGGATAATTCGATTATTGCAGCCAATGCAGTGGTGACAAAAGATGTTCCGCCTAATTCAATTGTAGCAGGGAATCCTTCAAAAGTTGTGAAGACAGATATTGATAAAACACCAAGGGTTTTTCAATGATACCGATTACTAATCAAAATGAGCGATAAAATATAGATCGTTAGATATTAGTGTCGCGACACAAGATCCTTTTGTAACACGTATAGTATAAATACTATAGGCTTTATGGTTTACTAATAATAAGGCTGTTTAAAAAGTTTAACGAACTGTTGTAAATGGGAGAGGATAGACATTCAGATAATAAAAAGTCAGGGATGGCCAAACAAACTGCGGCCATAATGACCGGTAAACTAATTGCTTTAATCGCAACTTTTGCCATGCCTTTGTTTTTAACACGATACCTGACCAAATTTGAGTTTGGAGTCTACTCTCAATTTTATGTATTAGTCAATTTTTGTACAATAATATTCAGTTTAGGGATACAAGCCAATTTGTATTTTTTCTATCCAAAAGCAAATGAAAAAGAGAAAAAATCATTAATAGTACACACTGTTTTGTTTTTAATGTTATTTACATTAATTGCAATGATTTTATTAAATATACCATTCTTAAGTAAGTTTCTGATTGGTAGAGGAGATCTTACTAATTATACTTCATTCATTAGTTTTGGGATTTTATTTTTATTGCCACTAATCATTATTGAACCTCTGTATGTTGCAAAAGCTGATAATGTTACAAGTGTTTTTTATCCACCGGCGGTGGTGTTGTTAAGATTAGCTTTTGTAATCGGGTTTGTTTTTTATTGGCATAGTTTGAACTCTGTCATGTTGGGAATCGTATTTGCTGGTTTTACTTGCTTTGTTTTTGTGATGATTTATTCATTAAAAGGAATAGATTTAAGGCAAATTGGAAAATTGATTAACGTAAAATTAGCCAAAAGTCAATTGAAATATAGTTGGCCTTTTGGTCTGGCTTTGGTTTTAAATACCCTTGCTTTGCAGTTTGATAAAATCATATGTATTACATTTTTAGCGCCGGCTTCATTCGCTACATATGCCATAGCATTTTATGGTATCCCTGGTGTAGAACAGGTTTATCAATCGCTTTCGCAGGTTTATCTTGTTAAAATGAGTGCAAAACACCATGATAATAAACCTAAAGAGATCTCAGAAATTTACAAATCACTTGTTACCAAAACGTATTCATTTTCTATACCGGCTATCATTTTAGTATCACTTTATGCAAAAAGAATCATCACTTTATTTTTTACGAGTAAATATCTTGATGCGGTTCCCCTGTTTCGAATATATATATTGACTTTTCTTATTTTTATGCTTGGAGCAGGTTTAATACTGCGGGCAACTGACCGAACTATATATTCGTTAAAGGCATATTTTTACAGCAGTCTTGTAACTATACCTCTTACCTATTTTTTGATCAAGCACTATGGTATATGGGGAGGTTTAGTAAGTGCAATGTTGAGTATTATTATACCAAAGACAGTGCAACTTCACTACGAAATGAAGCTGATTGAAAGTAACATTTTCACCTATTTTCCATGGAATAAATTTTTAATTATCGCCTTAATCTCGCTTATCTCCATTGTTCCTTTTGTGGCAATGGAATATTTTGTTGAGTATGGAGATATTTATGCTGCATTTTTTGGTGTTTTGTACTTAGGGATAGTTTCGTTGGTTGAAATAAAATTTGGGCTTTTTGTATTCGATAATATCTCAATTGAGTATATCGTCAAGGGCTTATCCACACGATTTGCTTTTATAGGATACTTAAGAAATAAGTGATACTATTATTGAAGACGTATAAGGATAAGGGTAATAGTTGGATAAGCTAAAAATAGCAGAAACGAAAAAAAAGCATAACCAAACATTCTATCAAGGTGTTACTTTCTTTTAAATCCTATTAATAGATCTGTTTTTCAATGATGATAAAATTACAGCGAATCAGCCTTTATATTTTTTTCTTTTCAATGAATTTTGAGGTGTGGGATCCTTTTCAGACGAATGGGTATTTTTCAGTTTCAAAACTTGCAGGTATTATCTATTTTCTTGTTTCGATACCGGCTATTATAAAATTTAAAACCAATGACCAATTTAAACCTATATTAAAATCCATTTTACTCTTTTTTAGTTTACTATTATTCGTGAATGCCATTCATGCCGATTCAACCACTGATACGATTGTTAATTACACCATTTTGCAAAATATTATTCTTTTTTGGATTTTAATCAATCATGAACAATCCGAGCCTTTGATTTTAGAGAAAGGATTATTGTATTTCGCCCTGGGATCAGCAACACTGGCATTGCTTTATTTTAATGGAATAGGAATCGAACTTTCAGAAGGGCGGGTTTCAATATTTGGTGATAACCAAAATGCGATAGGACAGCGGATGTGTTTTTCGATTATAATAGTGTCGATGGTGGTTATGCAAAACAGACTTCAATTGAATAAAGCCCGTTTTTTATTGTTGTTACTCATTCCGATGATGCTGAGTCTTTTGGTAGCTACCGGTTCGCGACTTGCAATACTTTCCTTTGCTCTTGTTTTCATTACAGGTTTAGTTTTAGTGAAAACAAGAGATTACTATTTAAAAGTTGTTGTCTTTACTGTAGGTATTATCTCTTTTGTTTTTATCTGGCAATTTCTGATGCAAAATGATCTGTTAAGAACTCGATTATTAATGAGCTTACAGGAAGGTCACCTGTCCGAAAGAGATGTTATCTGGAGTAATTTGTTACCGCTTATTGAAAACAATCCAATTTTTGGAGTCGGGCAATCCGGGTATTCAGCATTTTGCAATAGTAATTATGGAAGATATGTTAGTCCTCATAGTGTTATTCTCGAATTGCTCTGTTTTACCGGAACCATAGGTTTGCTGATTTATTTTTTCTTTCTGTATCAAATATTCAGAAAAGGGTATTTGACCTACAAGTCAAATGGACTTTTACTGCCTATTCTTTTAATAATTAATATTGTCGGTTTGTTATTAGTGAGTCATATTCTGGAATTAAAAATTGGTTGGAGTATCCTGGCCTATATTGCAGCTAGTTCAATCACTATGGAGAAAGAGAGTGGTGTTGAAACGATTTATCAAAGTATTATTGAATCCTGTGGTTCGGATCCCGGGGACATTTCAAATGGATTATCAAGTAACAGGAAAATTTAAAGTGCTGTATTTACAATATAATTTTTTAAAAAAAATGGGTCGGGAAGAAAGAGTAAGATTGAATAATTGTATCGTTTGACTGTGAAAATCCTCTGTGTAATTGATAGTTTATGTTTTGGTGGTGCCCAAAGGCAACTTGTTGAACTGGCTTTTGCCTTCAAAGAGAAAGGTCATTTCGTTACATTTCTTACCTATCATCACATACCGTTTTTTAACTCTGAAGTTGAGCAACAAGGCATACAAATATCATGTATTGAGGAGCCCAATTACATCAGGCGTCTTTTTAAAATGCGACGCTTTATAAGAAGGGGAAATTATCATGCTGTGCTATCTTTTTTGGAGGGGGCTAATTTTATTAGTGAATTTGCAGGATTTCCATATCGAAGCTGGAAGCTGGTAGTCGGGGAGCGAAGTGCCAATCCGAAGATATTAAAATCACTAAAATTGATTTTTTATCGTTGGTTCCATTTTTTTGCGAATTATATTGTAGCCAATTCCAATTCCAACATGTATTTGGTGCGTTCTGTCAACCCTTTACTGCCTGGATCGAAATGCCAAATCATATATAATACTGTTGACTTTAGCCGTTTTAAGCCTCTGAAAAATTTCGTCTTTTGGCAGGAGAACAAACTATCGCTTGTTATTGCGGCCAGAATACAATATGAAAAAAATTTTACCGGCCTAATGGAAGCCCTTTTACTTTTGGATAAAGATGAGCTCAGTAAACTAAAAATCGACTGGTATGGTGAGTATAATCATCAGCCCAATGCAAATGCTTTGTTAGTGAAGTCGTTAAATCAATTGAGAAGAAATGGATTTGGAAATATTATTACTTTTCATAAAGCAACTCACGAAATAAGAAGTATCATTCAAGAGTCAGATGCCGTTGGTCTGTTTAGTTTTTATGAAGGTTTCCCTAACATTATATGTGAGGCCATGGCCTGTGAAAAACCGGTGATATGCACAAAGGTTTCGGATGTGTCTAACTTTTTATCTCATGAACCCAACCTGCTATGTGATCCTGCAAATCCTCATTCTATCAAAGAATCTCTGCGTTATTTAATCCAACTGAATCGTAAGCAGCTGAAGGAGATCGGTATAAAAAACAGAATTATTGCCTTAGAAAGGTTCGAAAAAGAAACCATTGTTTCAGACTATCTGCGTTTATTGGGTGAAAAGATTCATAATAACTGAAATCATCTGGTAAAGAGGGATCTTTATTAGATATTCCTATTATGTAACAAATACTCTTCTAGTATTCATGCTGAGTTATGTTGTGTGGTTTTGAAAGATACGCT
This sequence comes from Marinilabiliaceae bacterium, assembly GCA_016342595.1. Taxonomy (GTDB): domain Bacteria; phylum Bacteroidota; class Bacteroidia; order Bacteroidales; family Marinilabiliaceae; genus JAEINY01. Next base: position 2,954 of record JAEINY010000145.1, on the reverse strand, counting down.
GCTAGAACTTATCGTTTTAAATTCATTTAAAGATTAAATTCTAACTTATTGATATTTATTAATTCATGATTAAGGCAGTTTATGATTTGATTTATTTCTTAATCAGGTTTAGCGGATTAGCCCAACTTTTCAGGTTGTGTTTTTCTAAAAACAGGATTTCAATAGTTCACTATCATAATCCTACACCTGAAACATTTGAAAAACACATGAAATATTTTTCCAGGAGATATAATTTGATTTCTCTTACTGAATTGTTTGATGGCATGATTTCAAAAAGTTTTAAAAATATTCCTAAATATGCTATGGTTGTTACGTTAGACGATGGCTGGAAGGAAAACTACGATCTGTTGAGTATAATAAAAAAATATAATTTCAGGCCTACCCTATTTCTGACTTCTCACCTGATTAATACAGAGCGTCATTTTTGGTGGACTACATGTGATGAAAATGATGTTGAAAGATTAAAAAGGTTACCAAACAGTCAACGAATAGCGGAGTTGAAAGAAAAATGGTTTTATGATCCCGATAAGGAATATTTAGGTGATCGACAAGCATTGAACATATCTGAAATAGAAATGATGAAAGAGCATGTTGATTTTGGTTTGCATACTTGCTATCACCCTATCTTGACAAAATGTTCATTTGAAGAAAAAAGAAAAGAGATTATTGCGTGCAAAAATAAAGTGGAAGAAATTCTGGAATATCCAATAGAATTCTTTTCATACCCTAATGGAGACTACGATGATGAATGTATTGAGATATTGAGAAAATGTGGCGTTAAAATAGCACGGACTACGGATTCGGGTTGGAACAATACACAGTCAAATCTTTACAAATTAAAAGTAACCGGGGTATCCGATAATGGTTCTAAAAATAAATTAATTGCGGAGTTGACCGGTATTCCTATGTATTTCCAGCATTTCTTCAAAGGTAGTTTTAATGGACTAAAAAATACTAATTGATAAACCATTGAGTAATTGTTCTAATGTGATTGGTGACAGATATCATGAGGTTTAATTAAAGCAGGATGGATTCATGAGAGTACTTTTCATTGCACCGGCCCCCCCACCTGTGGGAGGGATAGAATCAGTTACAGACAACCTTGTAAATTATTTAAAATTAAACAAAAATGGGACTGATTTAATTTTGTTTAATACTTCCCATCGTTACAGGCCCGTTACATCTAAGTCGTTACTTATTCGGTTGTATAGTGGTGTATTTAATTCTTTAAAAACATATTTTAAAGTGTTAAGCTTTATAAAAAAAGATAAGCCTGATATAATTCACCTTGCCAGTAGTGCCTCTCTGGCTCTATTTAAAGATTTATTAATTGTAATTGCAGCAAACCGGTCACGTATTCCAATAGTATTACATTGGCATTTTGGACGGATCCCTTTTCTGCAAAAAAAACGTAATTGGGAATGGAGGGTGATTCGTATTGTTATATGTAAAAGTACTAGGTCCATTGTTATTGATAGTAAGTCATATGCGATTTTAGTGAATGAAGGCTTTTCTAATATTGTCAATATCCCAAATCCATTAGCATTAGACATTGAAGATAAAACAAGGGAATTACTAGCTAAGTCAAGTCAACGTGTACAGGGTAGATTAATATATGTTGGACATATTATTAAAGATAAAGGGGTTTTTGAACTTGTAGAAGCCTGCTCGCAAACTCCAATGATAAAGGAAGTAATCCTGATTGGGCCCTATGAAAAAGATGTGAAAGACGATTTGCTTAAAATTGCCAAAGAAAGATTTGCGACCAATTGGCTGAAATTTACAGGTGGTTTAGAAATAAATCAAGTGTTGGAATACATGAAGCACTCTCCTGTATTGGTACTTCCCAGCTATACTGAAGGTTTCCCAATGGTAATTCTGGAAGCAATGGCCATGGGGTGTGCCATCATTGCTACTGATGTAGGAGCCATCCCGGAAATGTTAGGTATTAATACCACGACGCCTTGTGGGATTTGTATTCCTCCTCAAAACGTAGAAAAACTACGTGACGCCATTTTAAACTTAACCGAAAATCAATATGAATTAGAGCGTTTCGGTTCAAAAGGAATGAAGCGTGTTCTGAACTATTACACCATGGAAAAAGTATTCATGCAATATAAGATGATTTGGAAAAGTGCGATTAAACAGTAGGATGGTGCAGATTTTTAGAAGTATTTATAGTCTGGTATGAAGAAGATAAGTTTGTTAAAGCAATAGATGAGTTTAAACATGCACCGTGAAATTTTTAAAGAGGATCCATGTGAGCAGTTTTGTTAAATGCGATTCGTGTCACTAATATAGCAATTATGATTTTACTTGTATCATCTGTTTTTCCTCCGGAACCAGTGGTCTCAGCGACAATAGGTCGTGATATGGCTGAGGCATTATCAGAAAACTGCGAAGTTATGGTAGTAACACCTAAACCAACTCGGCCATTGGGATTCTCGTTTAAAAAATTATCAACTGGGAATCAAAAATTTAAACATTTTGTTCTAAACTCCTATACTTATCCTGAATCCAGGTTATTTGGGCGATTAAGAGAAAGTTATAGTTTTGGAAAACATGTGGTTGATTACATTAAAAAATATAAGGCCGAAATTCAGTGTGTATATATTCATTCATGGCCATTGGTTGCTCCTTATAAAATAGTTAAGGCTTCTAAAAAATATTCTCTTCCCACGATTATTCATATCGTTGATATTTATCCTGAAGCTTTATCAGACAAACTCCTTTTTTTAAAAAAAAGTAGTTCATAATATATTGATACCCATCGATAAGTATGCACTAAAAAACTCTTCAAAGGTTGTGACTATCTCACCTAAAATGAAAGATTATCTAGCCGAATCAAGAGGACTTGACGTGAATAAAGTAGAAGTTGTCTATAATTGGCAGAATGAAGAGCGTTTTAAGAGATTAAAAATAAAGACAAGGGAAAAGCATAAAAAATCGTTATT
>JAEINY010000144.1 GCA_016342595.1 Marinilabiliaceae bacterium | reverse complement strand
TGTAATTAGGTGTTTCATATATCAGTAGGTTGCACCATTAATAAATACTTAAACATGCAATTTGTAGCACTAGCCTCTAGCTCCTAGAAGCTAGAGGCTAGCCCTCATATAAATAAAACCACACATTTATATTGAAATGAAAAACTATAAGAAGCTGAAAATTTGGCAGCAGGGGATTCAAATTGTGAAGATGACCTATGAGGTAACTAAATGTTTACCTGATAGTGAAAAGTATAATTTGGTATCACAAATGAATCGTGCATCTGTCTCCATTCCTTCTAATATAGCCGAAGGAAGTAGCCGTAGTAGCGATAAGGATTATCATAGATTTCTGGAGATAGCTCTTGGCAGTAGTTTTGAACTAGATACTCAAATTGAAATTGTTCTGGAGCTCGGTTTGATAGAAATTGATTTGGTTAATAACCTGCAATCGAATTTACTTGAAGAAATTATGATGCTACAGAGCTTAATGAATAAATTAAATGTAAAACAATAGCTATCAGCCATCAGCTGTAAGCTATCAGCTATAAAAACTATGACACTTAATTTTCAAAAACTAAACAACAACCTAATCCCAGCCATCATTCAAGATGCAACAACCAACAAGGTGCTAATGTTAGGCTTTATGAATGAAGAGGCCTACGAAAAAACTAAGCAGGAACGAAAGGTAACGTTCTATTCACGTACAAAAGAGCGTCTTTGGACCAAAGGAGAAGAGTCGGGGAACTTCCTGAATGTGGTATCTATGGCAGTAGATTGCGATGATGATACCTTGCTTATTAAGGTAAATCCGGTGGGGCCTGTTTGCCACAAAGGTACCGATACGTGCTGGGGCGAAGAGAATACATCTGATGATATCCAGTTCTTAAAAACCCTTCAGGACTTTATCGATAAGCGTAAAGAGGAAATGCCGGAGGGGTCGTACACCACCAAATTATTTACAAAAGGGGTGCGCACTATTACTCAGAAGGTGGGTGAAGAGGCCATTGAAACAGTGATAGGCGCGATGGCCAACGATGATGAGAACTTTTTGTATGAGGGAGCCGATCTCTTGTATCATTTAATCGTTCTTTTAACGCACAAGGGCTATCGTATCGAAGACTTGGCAAGAGAATTAATGAGCCGCCATAAATAAGCTATTGAGCTTGATTAAAAAAATAAAAGGAGTGGTTGTATTATTCAGCCACTCCTTTTCGGTTAAATCGGGGTCAGAAATATTTATTTAACTCTTAATTTTTGAGTGAAGTTTTGTGATCCGTTTCTGTACGAAACAATGTATAATCCGCTTTGTAATCTATCAATATTGATTGTTTCACTACCGGTGCTTACGTGTTGTTTTAAAACAACTTTACCACTTAAATCAAATATTTGAACTTCACCCTCTATTTGATTATCAGAAGATGTGATTGTAAAATAGTTAGTGGCTGGGTTAGGTGAAATGGTGAAGTTTGATTTAACCTGTAGCTTTTCAACTGGAGTGGCGCTACTATTAGTAATTTTAAAAACGTTGCGATCACCGTTATTTGAGGCAATGCAATACAGAGCATTATTAAAAACAGTCAGATATTCAGGGGTTGAATTTTCTCCACCAAGGAAAGAACCACGTTTATCAATATCAATCATTTTTGGCGATTGTCCATGTAGGAAAAAAACTTCGCGACCTGAGGAACTCATAAAACCAGCTCCAAATAAGGTGTTATCAAATTCTACCAAATAATTGGGACTAACATTTCCCGGTCCTGGGAAGTCAAACTCCGTTAAGTTACCTTCAAAAAGCTCGTACAACTTCGTTGATCCTCCATTACTAATAGCAGAGAAATAGAGGTGGTTATCAATAACAATTTTGTTTGATGGCTCTGAATCACTGGTTCCATCCTTTATATTTTTTTCTAATGAGATAGTACTTCCGTCATAAGAATATAATTCTGAACCCGTAGCGTTAGTGTGAGCTGTGAAGTACAGTTTGTTATCATATACAATCAAATCTTTTGGATTGAAATCACCATTACCAAGTACGTGATCCGCAATTATACTCGCTCCGTCCGCTTCACTGTATGACCATAATTCGTTTCCATTTGATGCGTCAAGTGCGCTAAAATAGAGTTTGTTATTAAAGATGTGTGGTTTACCTATTTTGGCAGGTAAAGATCCGGCGATTATATGAAGACATTTTACAGTTGGGAATGAAGATTTGCATGAAAATAGCTCCATCCCATTATCTTCTGTTTGTGCGGTGTAGTAAAGATAATTAGGGGTTGCATATAAATTATCAATGTTTTCGCCCTTTAAACCATCAAAGGGATCCATTATTTTCTGGAAATTAGTACCATCAGTCGAATGCCATAGACCTCTTCCTGTAGCATCGTGTTTAATAACAAATAAGCGATCTCCGGATACAGCAATAGCAAACTTATAGTTGCTAATGTGTCCATAATCGGTAGAATAAAGCTGCATTACTGTGCTAAAAGAGTTATCAGCACTGATTTTGGCAAGTTCAATAATTCCTTTTCCACCGGCAATTTTAGTTACGGCAAAAAATAAATTGTTCTTAAATTTAATTAGGCCTGTAGGATCGTCATAATTCTGATCTTCTATAGTAGTAACCTGTTCTAATTTATAAGTTTGCGCATATGTGGTTAATGCACTAAAGATTAAGAGTAAAGTAATTATTTTTTTCATAAATCATATTTTAGATTCTATTTGAGAAAATTACTCTTGGATCTGTTGCTTGATCCAAGAGTAACTAAGAAAAATTGCCTATTTAATTTTTAGTTTTTGCGTGTATGAACCAGAATCAGTGTATAATTGCACGACATACAAACCTGATCGAAGAATTTGAGTATCTACTTTAGTGTTTTGAGTGCTAATTTTTTGACTTAGAACAATATTGCCACTTAGGTCAAATACATTCACAATTCCGTTCACATCTGATTTTTCCAGAACAACATTGAAATAAGTGGTAGCTGGATTTGGTGCTATTGAAAAGTCAACTTTGGAATCATTAAACGAGTTATCAATTGATGTAGAATTATCCTCATATAACTTGTATATATTAGAATTGGATCCAATTTTAGCGACGAACCATAAGTTATCACCTATGGTTTTTAAGCTATGGGGATTAGAGCTTGATTTTGACCAACTACTGGCTTTGGGATTTATATCAAATGCTTTGGTTGATTTATCTTTATACGCAAATAATTCGTGACCATAATCGCTTCCGTAACCATTAGAGAAAAAGTGATTTTTAAAGGCACAAACATATTTGTCATAGCTCTCTTTGGGTGCATTAAATGTACATGTAGTAAAATCTTCGTTACTTGCATTGTATTTATGTAGCTGCATGTTGCGGTTATCAACAGTGTAGAAATAAAGCATGTTATCAACGATAACCATGTTTTGTGGTAACGAGTTTCCTGATCCGGCTACTATATCTTTAATTAATTTGATATTGTTGCCGTCGTAAGAAAACAACTCATAACCTGTATCCGCTGTGTATCCGGAAAAATAGAGAGCTTTATTGTATTTTATGAAATTCGCACTTGCAATGGTTCCAGCAGCATAATTATCATCATTTAGTTTTGTTTCTCCATCTGTTAAATTATAGTATACAATTGCGAAATCAACTCTATCGGCATAACCATCGCCGTCATCATCGAAATAATCAGTATATCCATAGTAGATATTATTATTTAGTGATTCAATATTAGTAACAGCTGTATGCTTTGAAATAAACTTAATGCTAAGGTTACTTGCATTACATGAAAATAAACCAGTTGAATAGTCACTATATGTAGCTGTATAATATAGATTACCATCTAATGTTTGGAAATTAGCAGGGGTTGTTACTGCTTTTCCTACAAAAGGACTTTCTATTTTTGAGAATGTATTTAAGTCTTCTGTCCACCACAACTCAGTAACAGTATTGTTTTGCTTGGTAACAAATAATCGATTGCCAACAGAAGCTTGATAAAAAGCATAATCTCTTTGACCATTGTTTAATAAGTGAAGTGTTTCGATGTTATTATCAGCTGTTAATTTGGCCAAATAGATATGTGAATCAAAACCAACTTTCTTACTAACTGTAAAATACAATTCACCTTTAAATCCAAATAGGTTCTCGGGATCGCTAAATTCTGTTTTATCATCACCTGAACTAATAAAATTGGTAATTTGGTCGAAAGTAAAATTCTGAGCACCCAGGGTTAAGGTACACATCAGTAAAATTAATGTAGAAATAGTTTTCATAAATTTTATTTAAAATTAATAGTTTATTAAGGCCGGGCGTTCACCCGGCCAACTAATTAATACAATCGGGAATAGAAATAATTATCGGGATTCTCTAATGAATAAAAATCGAAGTCAATGATACCGTATTCCACTGTTTTTTGAATTAACCATCCTTTTTCGTTGCAGAGGTAATTCACGAAATCCTGAAATTCGGGGCTGTTTTTAATGGCTTCTCCAATGGCAGGATCTGCCTTGTCTTCTGTACAGAATCCACCTGCTTTACGCACAAAGCGGACACGGTCTTCTTCTAGTTTCTGTACCTCCATGGGGACATAGTAAAAGTAGAATTGCTCATAGGCGTGAAAACTGAATAGAAAACCTTCACCCAGATGATCTCCCAATTCATAGTCGTGCATATTACCGTCGTCAATAATCGGATTTCCTTCTTCATCAAATAAGGGGATGCGGCGTTTATAATCAGTCGTCACCACAAATGATTTGATGTTCATATTCGCTTTTTTCATAGCGATATAGTTATCCCACATTTTACCTCCAGCACGTGTGAGTTTCATACTAAACTTATCCATTAACTCATCAACCATTCCATCCACAAAATAAAAGGGTAGCTTATCGCAATAGAGGTAGCCTTCCAATGTGGGATGATCCAGCTCATAGCGCTCTTCTGTCTCATTGTATTTGAAGTATTGAATGGAATCATTTTCAATCTGTATCGGAGAGCTTAATCCAAATCCTGCATGTGTGAAAAAGATACCTTTATTGATATCAAAATATTCACCATTGTGATTGTAGTCTATTTCGGCAATACGCAGATAGGTTGAGCAATCCATGCCAATATATTTTGGCTTTTCTTCACTAGCACCTAATCCTTTGGTGATTTTTAAGGACATATAGCGATCAGTTCGCTGCTGATTTAGATAAGTCACATTTTGCTTTAGGGATTCGAACGACTGTTCTTCTTCTTTAGCTCTTGTTAGCCGCATTACAGTTCCAAGTACCTTCCCTTTAAGTATAATGGTATCCTTTTTTATCGATTCTAAATTATACTCAATATCAGTTCCGTATCCTTTAGGTCGGTTAATATTTCTTCGTCTGTCAACTTCCGGTTTGGCAAGATCCGTAAGAATGTTGTTATAACTATTAAACACCAGTTCTATATCGGCTTCTGCAAAAATGGTGTACTCACTTTGGGCATCGGAAATAAATTCGTTCGCCATTTTTAGCGTATAATCGTCGTTAAACTGAATGATACCATATTTTGTATCTTCTACGCCATCCCCTAAATCCAAATTAAAGATCCAGCCGAATTCCGGTTCTGTAAGTGCCTCTTTGAAAGTTGCAATGTGTTGTTGCACACGTTCATCAGGTGATTTGTCAAATTTGCTTTCAAAGTCTGTTTGTTCACATGCTCCCAGGCACAGTACTAAAAGGAGCCAACTGGTCACTGTTTGTAATTTATTCATCATCTGTGGTTTCCTTGTTTTCTTCAATGAGTTTAATAGCAGAATTCTCAATGCGCTTTTGAAGTTGAATGAGGTCAATGTTCCATACTCGTTGGTAGTAGTTCTGAACCATATTTAGCTTCGTTAATAACTTGCTACGTCCTTCAACGGCATCGGGATGCTGAACCAAGACGAGTTTTCCCTCGTGCTCTATGGCTCCGATGCCTATATTATGAATTCGATAGGTCCATTCGGACATCTGTTTCTTTTCAAAAATCATCACGCCTTTTTCATCAAACTGGGCGGCTCCCATGTTATCATATACAGGAGCTTCGTATTCAGACGGGGTGTTGGAATCTTTTACATGCGTTAAAATCGCAGCCACAATTTCCACCCAATCTTCCACATCCTTTGACATGCTATAAGGCGTGATGAAACCCTTGATATTGGCCGTGAGCTCATCTACGTTATACCAGGCTCCCGTATAATCACCTTTACATACCTCTTTGAAGTCGGTTGAGAACATGACTTTCTGATGCATAATGTGGGCAAACTCATGGTGCATGGTATGAAATGCCTTGGTCATGCTTTGCAAGTCCGTTGGATTAAAGGAATTGACATCAAATACAGTCACTTTCCGACCGCCTTCTGCTAAACCAACCGTCATGGTACCATCCGCATTGTATTGCGGGGTGCCCACTAGGAAAATTAATTTGGGGGAATAGGTTTTAATGAATTCGGTACCCGCCTCTGCTTCATAGGGTTTAATCCAAATCTCAAGCAGAGCTTTCAAAAATGCTTCTGCTTTCTCTTTTTGCGGGGGTATCACGTGAAAGTTATTATCCACTTCTCCATCATCCCATTTCCATTTAATCTCTATGTTATAAGGTTGGGTAAATGTGTCAAAGATCCATTGATCCAATTCACTGTGGTGTGTTTCTACTACTGTAATCACAGATTCGGGTAGCAGGCTCTCCTCTTCTTCACAGGATAGCACGCCCAATGCGATGACTAGAAATAGGGTATATCTAAAAAATTGTTTCATACTTTCTGTTTTATCGAGGGTTAGATTCTAATCCGTAGGCCGCAGCATTTGTAGGAATTTGAAGTTGTTTACGCACATCTTTTTCTGAAAGAATGATTTTATCACTCTCTCCTACATAGTGAGTGACCGTTGTATTGAATCGGCGGTGATCGAACCAGCGCATCCCTGTGTAGAAAAATTCTTTCCGTCGCAAGTCGTACAGACAATTCATATAGGGACGTGCTTCATCAGGGATTGGATAAAACGGATTTAAGCTGTATTTGGCAATTTCTTCCGCATAGCGTTCTTTTACATTCTCTTCTGTCACAGCATTCTTTTCAGGATTATAATTAAGAATACGTGTGGAGAGGTAAATGTCCAGCCCGTTTCTCACCAATTCGTAGTTGCCCAGCATGGCTTGTGCCTCCATGCGTAAAAACAGTGCTTCTTCGGCATCAAAAATCACATTCATGATCATGTAGTACCCAATATCACTGTTCAAACCATCCTTCTCGGTGTGATGGCCCCATTTGGGTATGAAATAGTCCGGATCGCTTCCCCTTGCGTCCAAGGCCCAGGTGTCTGTATAACCTATTCGATCTTTGTATTCTACTGCCACAAAGGGTTCACGAAGGATTTGGTTATTGTCAGATCGCCCTTTGAATACATAGTTATACAGGTCGTAACTCATGCCATATCGGTAACTGCCATAGAAATCGAGGAACCAATTGGAATATTGAGGCGTAACCAGGAAATTACACGCCTCTGTAGTGCGACCCCAGAGAGGAATGCGCTCTTCGATATCCATCTGTTTGTAAGTACTGTTGACCGGACGAAGCAAAGTGGATGGATACTCATCAAACACTTTGCCGGTATGAGATAAAACCTTTTCGTACTCACCCTTCATTGAGAAGAAGCGCGCTGCAAATGTATTAACTGCTTTTTTATTCCAGTGTAGCTTGAGATTATCATTGGCATATTCATCCACGTGTTTTATCCCGGTGGTCAAATCGGCTTCGATATTGGCATAAACGCTGGCTACCGTACCCCGGTGATAATCTTTAATCACCACTGTTTCGGGCTCTTTTACATAGGGGATACCTAAATCAGTGCCTGCGGTTGCCGGATCATATTGAGGACTCCACAGGTTCACCAGCATGAAGTGACAATACGCCCGGCATAATAGCGCTTCTCCATAATAAGGAGTATATTCTTCCGGCACGATGCCATCGATGATAAGTGGTTCGATAATAGCTATAGCATGATTGGCTTGTTTGATGGCCGCGTAACAACCATTCCAGAAGTTGACCGGACTATCCTGGTCTTCGCGGATAAAGTCTTCCCAGTGATAGGCATTCTTATTCGACTCGTGTTTTCGTTTACTTTTTAGTTTATCAGTGGCATTGTCGGACATAATTGTACAGAATGCCTGGTGATTTACTGTGGGATACGCGTACACCAATAGCTCACCCACCTTCTCCGGCGTATCAATGGTGGCACGGTTATCCGGTGATTCCTCTAAATAGTCATTACACCCCACTAACAAGGTCAGACAGGCTAAGAATGTTATTATTCTATAACGCATGGTTGTTTGTTTAGAAATTCAACTTAAGGTTAAGTGTATATTGCTTCGGTACGGGCAAAGCCACTCCTCCTGTTCCAAAGAATTCAGGATCCTGTCCGTTCAGTTTTTTGTCGGAATAGAGCAAAAACACGTTGGTTGCCTGAAACTTTAAACTGGCACCAGATGCTTTGATCTTGCTGACCCATGTCTTGGGTAAGCGATAGGTCAGACTGATTTCTTTCATTCGCACGAAATCACCCTTTGCGATGCGTTGATCGCTGTAATTATAGGCATTATAAGTCGCTTCCAGGCTACGTCCGTATCGATCATAAATGCGTTTCGATGGGATGCTCGGGATGTTGGTGAGCTTTTCATCACCTGATTTCATCCACCGGTTTAGCATGTCTTTGGGCATGGCATCCAAATCAGAATATTTAGCATGGAAAGCCGGATACAGGCGAATCATATTTCCAAACTGGTAAGTCATAAAGACATTAAGCGACAAGTTTTTGAAATCAAACCGGTTGCCCAATCCACCTGAAAATTTTGGATCGACCGGACCTTCATACTTTAAGTGGTCAATTTTGTCACTTTGGAAATAGATATCCTTGGTAACCTCTCCATTCTCATTGTAAAAGGTGGGCAAGCCCTCCTGGTCTAATCCGGCAAAAGGAATCGAGTACAAACCGCGTACCGGGCCACCTTCTACGGCACCTCCTTCAGCTTTGGTCAGTGCTAAGATGTAAGGGCTGGTCTTTAGATTTGTAATTTCATTTTCGTTGTAGGCGAAAGTGGCATTGGTTGTCCATTTTACTTGCCCTTTCTCAATGTTACGGGTATTTAAACTGAACTCTACACCATATGAATCCATATCGGCATAGTTCGCTAACTTGTACATTTCACCTCCAATACCCGAAGTTTTGATGGGAGCAATCAAATCGAATCCGCGGCGTTGGTAGGCATCTGTTTGAATGCTAATGCGGTTATTAAATAAACCGATATCTAAACCCACGTTGAATTCGTACTGTTTTTCCCAGGTTAATTCAGAGTTTTCCAGGCTTGATACTTTAATACCGTTCTGTACTTCGTCAGGAAATGGAGCTACCGTAATAAGTGGTCTATAGACGGCTTTTGAGTTATTAGCGGGACCCATGGAAGCTGTTAATCCATAGGTAGCGCGCAACTGTAAAGTTGAAATGGCTTCCATGTTATTCATGAAGGCTTCTTCCCGGATGTTCCATTTTCCACTGACATTCCAGGTGCCTAACCAACGGGAATCCTTGCTTTTACCCAGTTGGTTACTTCCATCCAAACGATAGGTACCGTTAACGATGTATTTACCTTTATAGGTATAGGCTCCGTTGGCAAAAAAAGCCATATACCGGTCATAATAATTGCTTATCCCAAAATAAGGGAAACCAGCCTGTACGCTTCGGGCAATGATGTTGGGATCGGTTAAAACCGTATTGCCTTTGTTGTATTGGATACCATAGCCATCAAAGGCAGCAGTGGAGCGATCGGCCCGTTTCATTTCCTGCCCTGCCATTATCGAGGTGGAATGATCCTCGCCAATAACTTTGCTGAAACTCAATACATTTCGCAGATAGTAATTGATCAGCATGTTGTCTTCGAGGCTGTAAAATCCGCCACCAGGCAATACCACTAAAGGTTGTTCATTGGGCGTTTCCGGATTGTGCCATAAATACTTGTTATCTTCCATGACGGTGGCATCGTCGGCTGCCCGGTAGGCGCCTGCCACATTACTGTCTCCGGTAATTTTATGCTCGGTAGTTGATTTAACCCGGCGCAAGCTTCCTACAAATTTATAGTCAAGGTTTTTATTGAATTTGTATTCCAGGTCACTTTGTATGCTTAGGTCCAATACATTCAAATCAATCCAGTTATTCTCAAACTCCTCAATGATATTAAATTCATTGTGGTTCATTCGATTGTAACGATAATCACCATTTGCCTCATAAGGCGTAATGGTACGTGACGTATTCAGTGCATAAGAAAACGGGTTGATGTCAAATTCACGGCTATAATTTCCATTTACAGCATCTGATTTGCGGGCAAAAGTACCGGGAGCTTTTTGATCACGAATACTTCCTTTACTCATAATACCTATTCTTAACTTTTCACTGAGTTTAAAGTTGCCGCGTAAGTTGATAGTGATGCGATCGACTTCATCGGCTATCGTCCAGCCCTCATCGGATAGGAAAGAGGTGGAAGCATAAAACTGACTGTTTTCCGAACCTCCGCTAAAGCTTATGGAATGGTTTTGCATTAAGCTGTTTTTAAACAACTGGTCAAACCAATCGGTGTTGGCATATTCATATTGGCGCAGGTAGTCAGCGCGTGCCTCCGGGGTGTTGGCCAGTGCGTACGAATCTGTAGCTGGATTATACGTATTGATGGCATTGTACATCTGCCAATATACACCGGCATCTTTGGCGCGCATCATAGCTGCATGGTTGAGCCATTCTTTACGTTCCATTTCACGAAAAACCGACATCTGATCCTGAGAATTCAGAATGTCATAATCGGAATATTTAGGTTTCAGTTTCACTGTGAATTCAGAAGTGACATTGACATTCACCTTCCCTGATTTGTTACCTCGTTTGGTAGTGATCACCACTACTCCGTTCATTGCACGTGCTCCATAAAGGGCCGTGGCAGAGGCATCTTTCAGGATTTGAAAAGATTCAATATCTTCCGCGTTAATCCCTGCAACAGAGCTACTGATCAGTGTTGAAACATCACCTGAGGACAATTGATCAGGTGAAACATCCACCACATCTTCCAGTACTACACCATCTACTACCCACAGGGGCTTCGTATCACCGTAAATAGAGGATGAACCACGTACCCTGATTTTGGGGGCTGCGCCAAATGTTCCGGATACATTTTGTACCGTCACACCGGCAGCTTTTCCCTCCAGCATACGTCCCACATCTGCCACACCTGCAACTTTGGTCTCTTCAGCAGTTAATTTGGTAGCTGATCCGGTAAACAGTTTCCGGTCGATTTTCTGATAGCCTGTCACAATCACTTCTTCCACATCCACACCTTCCATGACCATTTTGGCGTTAACGGTGGTGGATTCCGAAATAACCGCCTTGAAGTCTTTGTAACCAATGCAGCTAAAAACCAGGTTAAATGGGGATTTAGTATACTCCAGTGTATAGATACCATCGATATCACTAACGGTTCCAATGGTTGTGCCTTCAATATAAACATTACAAAAAGGGATGGGTTCCCCTTTCTCATCGGTGACTTTACCAGTAACGCTTACTTTTTCATCTTCTCCTGTTACTGTGGTCTCACGACCTTTTTTTATAATGATATGCTTATCATATATTTTGTAAGTCAAAGGTGTTGCTTTTAGCAACTCATCCATCACTTTTTCTATGTCAGCATTCGTTAATTGAACGTCGACAAATACATCATCTTTAACTTGCGACTGGTCATAGGCCACAATGTAAGTGTATTTATTTTCTAAGGTTTTAAACGCTTCATATAAGCTAACGTTCCTTGCATTGATGGTGATTTTTTCTCCTTTTACATCTGCAAAAGCCTGATGGGAAATGAGAAGGGTGAAAAGTAAGTAGACCGACCACTTACGGGTTCGAAAATTTTTCTTAAATTTGATCATAAACTAATATTTATATTTGTTAAGGGAGAATCACTGGGGCAGGTCTCAATTGCTCAGTGATTCTTTTATTATATATCTACCTGATTGTTTAATGAATGTAAGGTTGCAACTTTCAGCCAGGATATGCAGATTGGCCTGCAGTGTTTGCGCTTTCACAATTCCACCTGCTATTAATTTCTCTTTAATGGCCGGATTTTCGAATTGGAACGAAACACCATATAGTTGTTCAAAACTGTTTATCACGCGTCCCAGTTTCATATTGTGAAATCGAATGATGGGTTGGGTCCAGGAAGCGTAATAGGCACTTTCAACAGCTCTGACTTCAAATTGATCTGTGATCAGCACTTGTTGGTTTGGTTTTAAGATACATTGGTTATCGTCATCACTCACACGGACTTTACCCTCTACCAATGTGACTTCGGTATAGCCTTCTTCTTTGTAATTACGTACATTGAATTGAGTACCTAGCACCGAAATTTCACGATTATCGGAGGTGTGAATAATAAATGGGATATCATCTTTGGCGATATCGCAATACACTTCTCCCTCAATGAAGACCTCACGTTTATGTGCTGAAAATGTGACTGGGTAACGGATTTGACTATTACTGTTAATGTGAATTTTAGAACCATCTGATAAAACCACACTGTATTGGTTACTAGTGGCTGTTTTTACAGTGTGAAAAATGGTGGTGTCAACCTGCTTTTTATAAGTGAGATGATTGTTTTCATTTTTAACCAGTTTGAAATCTTTTCCATCAATCGCATCCCCTTTGATTTTATTCAACTCGTACACTTCATCACTGGTTATCAGTTGGGCCGAATGTTGAATCGTGTTGGGTTTTACCTGGGCTATTGGCTGTAATGGTGCTGTTGTCCTGTAAAAATAAATGGTTAATCCCGTCACTAAAATGGCAATGCTACAGGCCACTTTTAATAGCAGACTGGCTAAATGTTTGTTGGGGGATTTTAATTGCTCAATTGTTTTTTGATAGGCTCGATCCTTATCAACCAATTTTATTTGTTCTAACACTACAACTTCCTGGCTTACGGATTGAAGCCATTGAAAATAGATGGAATGTTGAAAGCGCAGTTGATCAAATTCATCTTTCTCCTGATTTGAAAGAGATGACTGATGTTTTTTTATATACAGATCAATTAAGCGTGATCGATTCATTTAATGTTTGTTTTTCCCTAGGACAAGTGGGAAACCCAAGTAGGGTGACAAGCATTAAAAAAAAGTGGTGAAAAAAAATAAACTAACGTTTTCGCGAAGGATTTTATAAGCCCTTTTCATCTGTGTTTTAACTGTGTTGATGCTGACTTTACTATCGTTAGCCACACTTTCGTAGGTAAATTCTTCGAATACTATTTTTTCAAAAATCTCACGACATTTAGGGGGAAGGAGATGTAAATTTTCTTTTATTTCTTCAATTCGCGGATCGGAAGTGTCATCTTCGAAATAAGAGAGGGATTCATCCAGTGATTCAGATTGTTTTTGCTTCAGGTAATTAAAGCATTCATTACGAACACTCAATTTTAGATAGCCTTCAAAATCTTTGATGTATTTATAGCGTTGTTCTTTATAGATCTTGAGAAATATACTTTGAATAATATCCTCCACTGCCGCATAATCACGAATGATTGAAATTCCCTTAACAGCGAGTTCATTGTAGAATTGATCGTACAATAGCCGGAAGGCTTTGTCGACGTTCCATGAAAAGGCCGCCTGTATCTTTTGATCAATTCTATTCATTTTCCCGATGGTGATTTTTCTGAAGGCTGCGAATATATGTAAAATTATTTATCAGTAAAATAAAAAACTAGTACTTTTCAATTGGTGGTATGCTAGTAGATATAGGCATTGACAGGCTATAGGTCTTTCTGATATTGCGATGCAAAGGTCTGAGTTTTGTGTAAAAAAGTTAATTTTTGAGATCATAAGTTAGATTAGTTTTTGTGTGTTAGATAAGTGAAAAAATTACTTGTAAATGGGAGTTTGAGAAATACTATTAATTGATCCGGTTCTGTTTTCTTTGGAGATTGGAATCTCATTTCTATTTTTGCAACTCATAATTCTATCTATGAACCCCAAAGAGATTATCGAGAAATATTATCAGCCCGACAGTCAATTGTGGACTGTTTTGGTGGAACACAGTCAAGCTGTCCGTGATAAAGCGCTTGATATTGCAGCTAAACACCCAAACTTAAAGGTGGATATGAAGTTTATCGCCGAAGCGGCCATGTTGCACGATATTGGTATATATCTTACCTATGCCCCGGATTTATACTGTTTTGGTGACTTACCGTATATCTGTCACGGATATAAAGGTCGTGAATTGTTGGAGAAAGAAGGTTATCCCAAACATGCTTTGGTATGTGAGCGGCATACCGGAACCGGTCTTTCACTTTTCGAAATACAATCTCAAAACTTACCCATTCCACATCGGGATATGTTACCGGTTTCTATCGAAGAAGAGATCATCTGTTTGGCAGATAAGTTTTTTAGTAAAAGTCATGATCTTACCAGACCTAAGAAGCTAGATAAAATCAGAAAGTCCATGGCTAAACATGGAGAAAATCAGCTGAGGCGATTTGATAACTGGGTTGAGCGATATTTATAACGCCGCCCAAATTTATTGATGTTAATTTTAAATGCCTATCTGGATCTGTCATCAAATTTTAGAAGTATAACAAGCTGTTGAAAATGAAAGCGTCAGAATTTTACCATCATCCCAAATATTTATTTAATTGTGCACAAGCCATTGTGTATAAATGGAGCGAAGTAGAGGTTATTTCCTCATTAAAGGTGGCCGATTTTAAACGGAGTGGTAGTGGCAGAGCGCCAGATGGTGCATGTGGTGCGTTGTATGGAGCATTAGCTTTATTTGAGGGAAATACCGAACAACAAAAACGATTAAAAAGTGAATTTGAAGCGGCAATTGGTTCGCCTTTATGCCGTACCATTCGGAAAGAAAAAATGGCGACTTGCAGACATTGTATTGATGTGGCGGATGAATGGGTGGAACAGTTAGCTTCTATAGTTATATAGCTCAGGTCTCCCATAGGGTATGAAAGACCTGAGATTGAAGCTAGAAAATACTAAACTGAAGATTGACTTCAAAATAGTTGTACCATTTATTAGAAGAATGGAGTTGGCTGAGGTTGTAGTAATGTAGTTGATTCGATTTAATATCTGAATATATAAGACCTGTGGAGCAATTTAAGCGCACTTGCGGCGAGATGTAATAGTTTAGTGACAGTGATAGTTGACCTTGAAAATCTTTGTAATCGAAGTCTGTTGAAATATCATCTTCTTCCAGGCTACCTTTATAAGTTTGATGGGTTAATCTTGCTTCTGCTTTTGCGGAAGTTCTGGTATTGGGTAAAAACCAATTGTATAGCCTAAAGTGGCATTTAGATTATTAAAATCGAGTTCTTCTGTATCATCCGGTGGATATGCATTGTATCCGGCATAACCTCCTCCACTTCCATAACTATATCCTCCATAATATCCGGGTTCCTCCATTTCTTGCAAGGCTGTTCCATAACTTACCTCAGAGAAAAGTGATGATTGCCATTTCAGGTGAAAGGGATTCTCATACTCCAATCGGATCACACCAAAATATCCAATTTCCTTTTGCTCATATCTCAGTTCATCATTAACCTCACTCTTATTTGAATTGAGTTTAGTCCTCAATCCTGCCGAAAAGCGTATGCCTGCCAAACGGGCTTCGTTGGCGCCATATTGCCACATATCATAGAGGTTGGTATAATATAGGGCATCCTCTTCACTGATCAAATCCAACTCTTTCAGAATGGCATCCATCTCCCTGATTTCATTTATACGCTTATGTCGGGAGTCGAAAAAACGTTCATTTTTTAATTCAGATACACGCCTTGCGATTTGAAGTATTTCTTCGTCTGTAGGCACTCTTTTTAGGCGACCTTCCTTATCAAGAGCATCCAGGATGTAAAGAACTTGACGCGCATCTTCAATCCGTTCAATCCGACCTTTTCCTGTCATTACCGAGGCATTCAGATGTGTACGCTTGTTTATTCTTTCATCGTGGTTATAATGGCCGTAATTTGGATCATATTCATCACCATCCCTTTTATTATTG
>JAEINY010000143.1 GCA_016342595.1 Marinilabiliaceae bacterium | reverse complement strand
CAAATTAGGTTGTTAGGCTCTTTCATCCTATAGGTTTTAAATATATATATACGCACGCCTCGTGACGCACCAGATTCAACGGATTTCACGGATTGTTTTCCGAAGGAAAACATGAAATCTGTGATAATCTGGGTAATCTGTGGTTACTTTTTTTGGTACGCATTGTCTTTTGGTAAAAACAGTCACCATACCTATGGTTATTGTTATTAAGATATGTAACAATCTATAATTGTAAGCGCGAAGCAGAAGCACAACCCCGAATGGGGTTGAATATTAATAGAACTGGAATTTTATTGATACATATATAATGAATCAAGATAAGAAAACGAGCAGGATCAACCGCAAATATTGGTCCAGGTCGTGGTGAAGTGTATGCAACGATTTACGCATTTGGGTATCTACGGTGTTTTCACTGATTTGAAGTTCTATTGCAATCTCTTTATAGGTTTTACCTTGCAAACGGCTTAATTTAAATATCTCCCGCCTTCTCTCTGGTAATCGTTCAATGGCAGCATATACCACTTGTCTCAGCTCATTATATTCCAACTGCTTTTGAGTAGAAGCGTCTTCTTTCTCCATGGAATGATATAAGCTATCCAGGTATTTACGTTTACTAAACAGTTTACGAAGATGATCGAAAACCTCATTTTTAGCGATCGAAAAGAGAAATGCATCCAATGATTTTTGTGGATCAAGCTGTTTCCTATTTTGCCAGATTTTAATAAATACCTCCTGTACAATACCCTCCACATCCTCTTCACGGGGTAAACTCTTTCTCACAAAATCGAATAACCGGCCCTTAAATTTCATAAACACCAATTCAAAAGCCAATTCATCGTCGTTCCTTAGCCTTTCACATAATATTTGATGTTCGCTATTTATACCCTGCACTACCTATGAGATTTATGAATTGGCAATAATAACCAAATTCTATAATAAAAATGGGTGTATAGTTTGTTTATTTTTAATGAACCAATCTACCAAGGTTTAAAAACTGGAAATAAGGTTTAGATGATAATCAAAAGACCTTATTTCTTATATGCAAACCTTAGTAGTGTATGATACACCGACTGCCAAATACCTCTTATTATCTAATTTTAGCATAAATCAAACGGCAGTTAGAATACAGCCATGTTTAATTATTAATTGAAGCCACAAGTGGGATGTTACATTAAATTTGAACAACATGTTGGTAAAAGTTATCCACAAGGGTCTAGGTGTTTCCGGTAATGCGGAGCTGAAAGTTCCTCTTTCCACATTACATAAATAGATAGTTTTCAAGAAAAAGATAGTAAAAAGCTCAAGACTTCTTAGCTGTATGTCATGGCAATGGCAGCTACCTGAATGGGGTTCTGTTTATTAAGCTGCCAATTGGCAGGTAGCGGAACTACTATTTTTGAGCAGCCTGCCATTTGGCAAGCAGAAGAATGGTGGCTGTTAATAAACTTGCATTTTGGTAAGTGCCTCACTGACGGTTATGGATCGATCTGCCAAATGGCAGGCAATTAAATGATGGGTATTTGAGAGCTTAAAATTTGGCAGGATGAAAACCAGTGAGGGGTTTACCGCTTGCCATTTGGCAATCATCCGGCCTCCTGTCTTTTAGCAGGAGGTTGAATTTTTAGAATCAATGGAAATATCAAAACAATCACCTCCTCTCTAAGCAAAAAAAAAAGAGGCTGTCCCTCACGGAACAACCTCTTATACTATATTACTGAATACTTAGAATGACCTATTTAGGTCCTTCACCGTATTTTGGGTTTTGTTTATCAAACCACAATCTTTCAGCATTCAAAATCTCAGGATCATTTTTACCTGAAGTGAATCCTTGTTCTTTAACAGCAGCTACGTCATTGGCGTAGTTTTTACTATCTTCTGTTGGGGTAGCCACCACGAAACGACGTGGCACAACAGACTCAGCACCTGAAGACTTAAGGTCTTCCCATGCCAGGTAGGCACTTCCTTTCTTAGGAATACCGGAACGACGAGTCAAAGTCCAAATATCACCAGGTGTATTCAGGAAGTTGATGTATTGCTGGATATATACTTTCTCCAAACCATCTGTTGCCAGGTCAAAAGCAGGTTTCTTTAATAAATCTGCAATTTCATTCTCTCTTAAGTAAGTACCACCAGCGGCAGCATCTGCATCGTTCGTATAAACAGGATCTTCCTTGTAATAAACCATTCCGTTGTTATTAGCTAATGCATCAGCACGACGAACAGAAAGCTCTACACCACGATTAAAATAAATCTGTGCCGACTGTGGTAAAGTAGCTCCAAGGAGACTAAACTCAGCCAGGTATAGATTCGTTTCAGCAGCACTACCTAAAATTACATTGAGAGGTTTATAGTCCTTATTTTGAAGCACACGACCACCCGGTTTTGTGGGATAAGTGAATTTAACTTCTGTACGCACAATTCTTTCAGAGAATGATGAAACTGCACCATATGATTTTTCCACCTCGTTCAATTTGATTTTATACAAATTGCCCTGGTCGAAATAGATGTTATTTTTGCCATCTAATTTGGCATCCGGTGATACAGGAGCACCATAATAACGCACCCAAGGTTCCCCTGGTCCATTCCAACTTTCAAAGTTACCATCAGCATCCAATGTTACAAATTGCTTTACATATGGAGGTAATTCTTTACCTGCATCGATAAAAGCCTG
This sequence comes from Marinilabiliaceae bacterium, assembly GCA_016342595.1. Lineage (GTDB taxonomy): Bacteria > Bacteroidota > Bacteroidia > Bacteroidales > Marinilabiliaceae > JAEINY01. The sequence goes on along the minus strand of JAEINY010000143.1, from coordinate 13,394 downwards.
AACGACTTCCGCATTGAATTCATTCTTATTAAAAGTAAAACGTACGCGAGGATCCAGATTAGTAATCATGAAATCAATCAGGTTTTTACTTCCACTACCAATCCACATACCATTGCCGGTTCCGTAATATTCAATCCCTCTTTGATATACAAAATCGTCAGACAAATCATCCATATAACCAACAGAAGATTTAGCTACCTCTTCAGCAATCTTAATGGCCTGCGCTCTGTCCACATTGATCAAACGCGCCGCAATCTTTAGTTTCAGAAGGTTACAAAACTTAGCCCATTTAGTGTAATCACCATTATAAACTAAATCCTGACTAGCCAGACCAAATTGTCCGTCAGTATTCGAAAGTGCTGCAATGGCACCGTCCAATTCAGCCAACCAGGTTTTAAACAATAATTCCTGATTATCCACAACAGGCGTAATCAACGGCGGATTTGTGTATGCAGCCATACCTGCTTCAGTATATACCATTGAACCAATCAGATCAGTTCGTGTGATAGCCGGCTGGATTTGCATGGCATAGGTAATCGCTTTTAGCGCCTGGAACTCCTTTTGGTCTTCCTCAGTCATCTCATCAATCCTGAAACGAATATCCTTAGTTTCAGGGAAGACATCATACACATCTTGACCGTTTGCGGCAGCACCCATTTCAATAAATTCCGATTTATTACCATTTCCTTTAGCCGCTACCTGGGTCCATGGCTGAATGTATTGAAAATTGTCATAAAACCAATTGGTATAATCATTACCATACATATCCCGCATCGCCTGGGTAGACAAATACCTGATATCAGCATCTACTAATTCTGATGGATTGCTGTTTAGATCAGCAAATTCGTCTTTGTCACACCCCCAAGCAAAAATGAAGGAAAGGGCAAAAACTATCTTAAATATCTTTTTCATCTTTCTCAATTGTTTTAGATTAAAAATCGATTGCCACAGTCATTGTGTAAGTAGCAGTATACGGAGTAAATGATCTTTCACGGAAAGATGCATTACTTGATGTACCCCTAAAACTTTCAGGATTCAAGTTGTTAGGAAGTGAGTTATACAAGTACCCCAGATTCCTGGCATTCAATGAAACATAGCAGTTTTGAGCTTTAATTTTTTGAGCGATGGTTTTAGGTAAGTTGTAACCAACAGAGATATTTCTTAAAGCAATGTATTTTACTTCGCTAAACCAGTCATCATTGACCACTCCATTACCCCATGAATTATTCACATAATGCGAATAGCTCGCATGCGTAGGCTCCACATATCCTTTGTCGTAAGCTTCCTGGTAAGTCATTCCGCCCACATTTACTTTATCTCCTGTAGGTGCGGTAACTTCCTGACCTTCCTTGAAAACTCCTTCTGGAATAATACCGTCATGGTAAACGCGACCTTTTGTATCCGCATATTGCGACGTCCAGGTGATACCACCAGTCTGCTCATCTCTACCTGCTAATGATGTTTCCAGGCGTCCGTAAGCGGTACCATACTTGTTAGAATAAGAGGCAATGTGTCCACCAAAACGCGCATCTAATAAAATAGAAGCTGTAAAATTCTTCCACGAGAAGGAGTTATCCCATGAACCTTCAAAGTCAGGGTTAATTTTTCCAATTTTTTCAGCTTCTCCGCTTCTTGTGTAAAAAGCAGCTCTGTTATTTTCACTCCATCTGAAAATTTTCTGACCATTCTCATCTTTCAAAGGTGCCGAGTCAGACATCAACACACCATACTCACCATCTTCGTAAGCCACAGAACCCACACGGTAGTTACCGTAAGCCACGGCACCACCAAGAGTTTTGTATGCACCGTAATCTTTGTGAAGATCAGTTACTGTAGTCGTATTATTCCAGTAATTGAAAGTCGTTTTCCAGGTGAAATCAGCTGTTTTAACCGGTGTGGCATTCACAGAAAGTTCAAAACCTTTATTGGTTAATGTACCTACATTGGTCAGATAGTGCTTACGCCCTGATCTTTTATCCATCGGCACTTCGCCAATTTGGTTTTTAATAGTTTCATCATAGATAGCCATGTCAAAACCTAAGCGGTTTCTCAGGAATCTGATATCAAATCCGGCCTCAAATGAATTTTTTCTCTCTGGTAAAATGTCTTGATCAACCGTAGTAGAATTCACAGAGTTGGCATAAGCAAATCCACTACCTAATTTGTAAGTTTCACTTCCATATCCTTTATTAATGTTATAAGGAGATGTATCGTTACCTACTTGTGCCCATGATAAACGCAGTTTACCGAATGACATCCATGAAGGCATATCAAATGTTTCACTGAAAACCCATGATGAACTTACTGATGGGTAGAAATAAGAGTTGTTACCTGTTCCATCACTATAAACCAATGCTGACGACCAGTCATTACGTCCGGTGATATCTAAGTAAACCTGATCTCTCCAACCGAAGTTAGCCAGGAAGTAAAGTGAATTGATTTGTCTGGTTCCCTCAATCTTACCTTCTGGTTGTAAGGTTTTTTTAGAATTTGCTAAAAAGAATTTTCCGGGAACAATTAAACCACCATCAGTTTTAATCCGTGTGTACGATTTCTCTTGTTCGAATAATTCACCCCCAATGATCAGGTTGGCAGAAATGTCATCCGTCAATTTTTTGTTGATATTAGCCACCAATTTACCGGTTTTACTAACGTCGGTGTCATGACGAAGTTGGTAGAATCCACCTTCACTCAGGTAATCCGTACCCAGATTTTTTTCCTCGCTCTTAATGGTATAGGAGTTCATGTTACCTTCGGCTGTAATAGTCATCCATTTGGTCACATCAGCTGTCAACCGAACAATGGGACGAATCACTTGCTCATCTCTCACACTTTCGTTCAAGTTGTATTCAAACCACGTTTTATTACCAGGCACATAAGCATATTCATCACCTAACGATTGTTTTGGTGTACCCCCGTGAGGTGCTTGATATACTTCTCTTTTGTTCCATTTGTCTGTTTGATACCAGTTATCAAATCCTCCTGTGGAAAACATCACACCTAAATTGTTGCGAGGGTTTTTAGGAGAAGAAGTGGTAAACGAAAAAGATGCATCCGCTTTTAACCAATCCGTTATTTTATAAGAACCCGCAAGCTTTAAGGCATTTCTTGTAAACTCATTAGTTGGGAAAACACCTGTTCTGTGGTTATAGGAGTCTGACAAGTAAAAAGTGCTTCTGTCGTCTCCATAGCTTAAAGCCACAGCTGTGTTGCTGTTGACACCTAATTCATAAGCATCTCTCATGTTATTTTCAGCACCGTTATAAGTGGTCATAGAACCATCATAGTCCTCTAACTGTCTACCGTCGAATCGGGGCCCGAAACCAATACCACCCCAAGTATGACCTTTCTTAGTGGCAATACCGTCAGCATTAGTATAAAACTGATCAGTTGAGAAACGATAATACTTATCATTAGCATCCTTCGCACCATAATCGGTCATACCGGCAATCGCACCAGGACCAAATTCATATTGAATATCAGGTTGTCTGTACACATGATCGATACCAATCGATTGTGTTACCTTCACACCAAAACCTTGTGCACCTTCACCGTCTTTTGTTTTAATCACAATGGCACCATTGATACCACGTGATCCATAAAGAGCAGTTGCAGCAGCACCTTTCAAAACAGATACTGATTCGTAATCATCAGGGTTCAGGTTCTTCAATTGGTTACCAAAGTCATTGGCACTGTCATTCCAGTCAGCACTTTCATTGGATACCGAATTGTCAATAATCACCCCGTCAATAACGAATATTGGCTGGTTATTATCAGAATTCAAAACAGATACACCACGCACCTGAATTTTGGAGTTACCAAATAAACCACCATCAGAAGCACCAATACTTAAACCAGCAGATTTTCCCTGAAGAGCACTTACCGGGTTAACAGTGTTTACGGCGGCAATATCTTCTCCATCCACCTCGGTCATGGCAAAACCTAATTTCTTTGCTTCCCGCTTCATACCAAGAGCGGTCACCACTACTTCATCAAGACCAGTAGCTTCTTCTACCAGCGTGATGTTAATGACGTTCCTGCCAGCAACAGTAATCTCTTGTGTGTTAAAGCCAATAAAAGAAAATACAATCACTTCATCAGGCGAATTCACCTCTAAGGAATAGTTTCCGTCGATTCCGGTGATCACCCCATGAGTAGGATTCTTCTTTTCAAAAACGTTAACCCCTGGCAGTGGATCTCCTTGTGGATCTATTACCTTACCATTAATTTTAATAGCTTCCTGCTGAACTGTTGCTTCTGCTACTTTTGCTGGTGTGGTTAAAATAATCTGATTATCGATTATTCTATAAATCACACCCGAGTCATTGAATAACTGATCTAATACAGTTTCAATATTTTCATCACGCACATCCAGAGTCACTTTCTTTTCTACATCCATACTGTTAGGACTAAAAAAGAACTTGTAATCGGACTGTTTTTCCAACTCAGTAATAACCTTTAAAACACTTACCTGCTTCACCTTAAGGTTAACCTGATTTTCCTGCGAAAAGGTATCCGCAGCATGTGCCTGCATCAAGGCTACAAATAATAACATTGTTAATGCTCTCATAAATCGCATCAATCTTTTAGAGGTATAGTTCTCCCATACCCATGATTTCTGTTTTTTTTCCATAAATTTGTATTGTTTCACTTGTTTGTAGTGTTCAAACCTTTGCCAGTAACTCTGCAAACCCACAGGAAAGCGTGCCAGCGCTTTCCTGTTTCGTTCTACCACTATTCTATTTGATAAATCATTACTTTCCTTTTGGTGAAAGATCCGTCTTTTTGTTTGTGAGATTCCTCTATTTTATATTTAACAGATATAATTAACTTAAGATATTCCATCACATCATCCAATCGCTCATTTTGTATTTCGGCATACACCGGAATCGTTTCCAGCGCTTTATCTTTTATTTCTACTTCAATATTGTAAAATTGCTCCAACTCTTCAGCCACCTCAGACAAGGGTCTGTTTCTAAGAATAAGAATTCCTTTTGTCCAGGCTAACTGCTCCTCTACATCAGCATCTTCCACAGAAAATGTTTGCGCGTCCCTTTTATAAAGATATTGCTGACCGGGTTTCAGGATCGTTTGATGCTGATCATTATTATCTAACATCTCCACTTTGCCTTCCTGCAAAAAAACTTTGGAATGCTCATCATCCGAATAACAAGTCACGTTAAATTTGGTACCCAACACTCTCACTTTAAAATCCTGTGTAGACACAACAAACGGAGCATCCTCATTCTTAGCTACTTCAAAAAACGCTCCCCCTTCCAATCGGGCCTTCCTGACAGTGGCATTTCCCGTATGATAAACTAATCTTGAACCTGCTTTTAACCATCCCGATGAGCCATCCGGCAGAAAAAAATGAGTTTTAGTATTAAGCGGTGACTCAATCTCAATTACATCTTCAACCAACTGAGGTTGGCTATTTATTTCTTTTAAATAAAGACCGGAGACAACCAATAAAGGGATTAACAATATAGCAGCAACACGGTTAAATAATGTAAGCAATGAAAAAGCACCACTCTTTTTACCCGGCATCGTTGACTTTACTTTATAAAACACTTTATAATAAAGGTCATCTAATTCATTTTGTTCTGAAACCTCCTCATTACATATCTCATTCCACCGATCAGAAAGTACTTCTTTGAAATCACCTCCATCATTTCCATGCTCCGCCAATTGATACAAGCTCTGTTGTTCATCATTGGAAAGCGTCTTTCCCTTTCGGTATTTTTCAATTAAGTTTCTAAAACTATCCATACTTATCTTCTCTACACCTATACTATCCCCGCCAAAGCAAATAGTCCCAAAAAAAAACTACAAAATTTTACATTTTTTTTGGTTTGCTATCAGGTTTTTCAATAAAACATTGAAATAAAAAGAATTACCGGCAGGCTATTTTTTAGTTGCTCCCGAATGGTCTGGAAAGCCAGAGTGATTTGATTTTTTACTGTTTTTTCGGAAAGATTAAGGTATGTTGCAATTTCAGAATTGGTCAAGCCCTCTTTTTTACTCAGGTTAAATACTTCTCTTCGCCGATCAGGCATCTGATCAACAATCTGATCAATCTTCAGCATCATCTCACTATAGTTAATTTCTGACTGACTATCATCTGAATCATTTAACAGTGATTGAGTAAATAACTGAATGTTTTTTTCTTCCCTTCCCTTCTTCACAAATGCTTTGCGAATAGCATTATAAGCAATGGTAAAAATATAGCCTCTTATTGATTCCTGTTGTTTAAGCTGGAATCGTTTTTCCCATATTTTCACAAACACTTCCTGAACCACTTCCTCAGCATCGTCTTTGGATTTCAAATAATCAAAAGCAAACACATACAATCGCCTTCCATACATCTTGTACAGATCTTCAAAAGCTTTTGCATCTTCTTTAATAAGCCCTTTGATAATTTCCTTATCTATTTCCCCAGCATTATCCAAAAAAGCAGTATTTATTTGTCAGACCGCGAATATAGAAATAAATCGAAAGATATTCCCAACTAACCATTAATTCATCAGGGAAAATGCATCTAACTTTTTTGCATGGAAATTTAGTAGTGTCTTATTGATGATATTCTTGTATTATTTGGCAGAATATTGTTTTTGGGTTCATTGGTATTGGAATGATGAATATTGATTAACGATTTGTGATTTATGAATTCGGCGTTCTTCATTTGTTGATCAATATTCATTATTTGGTTTTGGCTCGTCCAGGTTAGGTAAATAAACTTCACGAATATTTTCTCCCCTTTGCAAACCTGAGGGTAATAAACCGGCATCTCCGACTTAATCATTCGCATCAACGTACCTGCAAATAATGTAGATGCTTTTATACTGAATTACGGCTCGCATTTATATTCCCAAATAACGAACGCATCACCATGGCTTCGTAATCGGCCAGGTGCTGATCGTTCTTCCGGTCCTGAGCTTTTTGAATTTCAATCAAGGCATATTGCTGGATGGTGAGTAATGGCAAGACCACCTTTTCGCGCAACTGGATACTCATGCGGCTACGTGGGTTATCCTCCAACAGCTCCTTTTGGCCGGATACTTTTAACACCATCTCTTTACTTATTAAAAACTCCTGATGAATCAACTTCCAAAAAGATCCAAACTTTGGATCATCGGCCATGTATTGCGTAATGGAAAAATTAGTTTTACTCATACTCTGCATGCTGTTAGCAATCAAAGCACGGAAAAAGAGGGATGACTGAAACAGGTCTTGACAAGCTTTCAATTGCCCTTTCGTCTCCTGTTCCTTTAAGGCCGTTCCTAAACCAAAAAAACCCGGTACATTTTGCTTTAGCTGACTCCAGGCGCCCACAAACGGGATGGCACGTAAATCTTCAAACTTTAGCTGCTCATCGCTGCCTCGTTTAGATGGACGACTACCGATGTTGGCCATTCCATAATATTTTAAGGTACTGCGTTCCTCCAAAAATGGTACGAAAAGCGGATGCTGTTTTAAAGCTTCGTATTTTTGATGACTACAAACCGATAACTGATCCATTAATTCACGTTGCTCCTGATCCAGATGGGTAGCCATTCGGTTAAAGAGGTTGTTTTCGATGCCGGCAGCCATTAAATGTCCCAGATTATGCACTGCCGCCTCCTTGATACCGTAATGCGAGCTGATGGTTTGCCCCTGCACGGTCATCTGTATTTGACTACTCTCAATGGTTTTACCCAAGGCCGCATAAAACAGATGGGTATTTCCACCTCCCCTGGCGGGTGGTCCACCACGGCCATCAAAAAAGATCACATCGACTTGATTCTCTCTGGACACACGCGTAATGTCTTCCTTGGCGCGATAAATCGACCAGTTAGCCATCAGATAACCACCGTCCTTAGTCCCGTCGGAAAACCCCAGCATCACCGTTTGCTTTCTTTGGCGCTGCGTTAAATGCTGTTGATAGAAGGGATGCTGATAGATGGTGGTCATGGATTGACCGGCTTCCTGTAAATCATCAATGGTTTCAAACAATGGCACTACATCCAGGCTAAGTGATTCTTCACCCCAAGCACATAATCTGGCCAGTGCGAAAACTTTAGCCATATCAAGTGGCCCCCTGCAATTACTGATGATAAACCGATGGGCTCCTTTTTCACCGTTATTTTGTTGAATCTCTCTTATACTACCAAACGCATCCAATGTATCCTGAATCACTGCATCTTCGAATTCAGGAATTTCAATTTTCGCATTGATCTGAAGTAATGCATCAATTTGTTTAGCTTCTGAAAGTTTGAACCACTCATCCGGTAACAAGTGCGGACAGGCAGCCACTACAGCATCAAATGCATTCGTTATGATGCGGCTATCTTGTCGGATATCAATACTGGCAAAGTAGAAGCCAAAGAGTTTTACCTTGCGTATGAAGGACTGTAATTTATCCAGGAAGAGACTTTGATGTTGATCTATCAGCAAATTCTCTACTTCCTGAAGTCGTCCTAAAAAATAGTTCAAATCCACATCCTTCTCCCCATTGGCATGGGTCAATTCCTCATTCAGCAGCTTATCCAAGCCATTGATGATATCATAGACACCCACAAAACTCAGGCGTCGCTTTAATTCTTTTAATTCCTGATGATAACAATTGGTTAGTGTAGACCGCAGTCGTTTCGCTACTTTTCGAGTAGTATCTACGGTCACAAAAGGATTCCCGTCACGATCGCCTCCCGGCCAAAATCCGAGAGTGATTAACTGACTCTCATCTACAATATCAGGCATTAGGTTTTCTTTTATTCCATCCAGCAACTCACCCACCGCCGGATAAAAAATAGTACCCAAATACCAGGTAAGTGCTAAGGCTTCATCGTAAGCAGAGGGTTTTTGCTTCCGATAGAATGGTGTTTTACCTAATTGCTGTAATAAATCACGCGATAATGCAATGTCGCCTTTGCTAATGGCTTCGGTCAAATCAGTGGTGATGGCCAACACGCGCCCGGGATAGAATTGAGTGGGATGGGCTGTTAGCACTACCCGCACCCCGAAAGAATTCAGTAACTCTTTGAGTTGAGACTCGAGATTTCGATTCTTTACTTTTTCACCTATCCGCCCCCACACATCACCTTTCCGGTGTATCTTATTATAAGCCGCTTCTTCTAATGCATCAATCAATACAATTTGCCGTTCCACATATTGTATAATTTTGAAGAGAAACGAAATCCGCTCGGCCTCATTAAAACCAGTTTTATGCTCCTTAAAAAAATCATCGATAATGGCAGTTGGTGTGGCTCCATTTTCATACCCTTTGACACACGTTTCTTGTAAAAATGGCAACAACAACCCCGTTTGTTCCACCGCATCCAGTGGCAAAGTCAAAAACAGACTGTTATACAACTGATATTTTAATTCGACTAATTCCCGAAAGGATTTCTCAACCTGATTACTCATATTCCAATAGTTTCTAATGAAAACACATTAGAAGAGGAGTTGTTTTGGAAAATAAGGCTATAAACAGGTGATACCAATTACTAACCAATATGCATCACATTCAAAAACTGAAAAACCAGATATACTACAATGGAACTAAGTGTTGTCAGAAATAGAACTAATGCTGCCCAATTCTCAAGCGGCTTTCCTCTCTTTGTTTTTTTCTTGTTCATTTTGATTTTGTTCATTCTGGGATTTATTAACTAATGCTATTAATCTACGACGGTGCTTTTGAATCCATTTAAATGTAGCACCCACCGGGCAAAGGTAATGGCAGAAAAAATCAGAGATAAAAAGCGATGCCACCAAGGCTGCCGGTAATATATACCACTGAACCCCGTAACCTTCCAGTGAAAAGAGCATGGCGAAAGGCTCGTAGGCCGCAATGGTCGGGTTCGAGGATATTAGTATTAATGAAAGCGAAAACCATAATAAAAAGCCAGGTACTTTCCGAATAATTCGCAGCACCTTAAAAGCCATCTTCAGGTTGATACCTGAAATTTTATTCAACAACATCTGCGTCGCATGAAAGGGACAGAAGGCATGACAATACACATTTTTTCCCCAAATGACAATTGTCAAAAGAGATCCTCCCATCAATATCCACCACACCAAATGATCCTGAATATCCGGTACATAACCCAGTAATAAGCGTCCAAAGTGAGCTAAGGTAAGAGAGGCATTAAACAAAAAACCAATCCCTATGAAAGACAGAAACAATGCGACATTCCGTAATACTTTGTTTCTTAAAAAAGTGGCTAAAAATCCGATTATGAATATGGCCATTACCAACAGCTCTTTCCCCGCCATCTGCCATTGAGTTGGGATAACCGGTGCCACCTTGCCCAAAGCTTTCTCCGCAGTAAGATACGACGCTTCCCGAGTGGCATTGGCAATGGCCTTAGAACTTATGGTTGCACCAGATACCGCATTCACATCCTGATGAATAGTAAAAGTATCCACCAAAGTCTTACCTGTATATTGCCTGAAATAATTATTCCTTTTTAATTTCTCAATAAAGGAAAACGTCTCTACATGCTGCAATAAATCAACTTGTCGTATTGTACCAACCGAATCGGCAAGGACCGCCACGCGAAGGGGACCTCCGTAACCTTGCGCCTGGCCGATACAGAGGTAACGCTTGAGAGTATCCGACTCTTTAATGGCATATAACTCATCTGTAATACCAATCCGCTCCAGATCACGCCCCTTTGACAATTCCTTCAAACGCACCTCATCTGAATGAAAATGGCTCAATTGTCCGACAACAAACGCCACTAAAAGGCTTATGTAGGCAGCCCATTTCACAAGTTGTTTCATATTATTACACGCTCTTTTTGAAAGATAGTCGCATCCCCAAAGTGAGGAGGATCAAGGCCGGTAAACCAAATACAACCATTCCCATACTGGCGGCCCGCGGCTCACCTTCCAACACGGAACTCACCGACCAGGCAATACAAAACAGAAAAAGAAAAGCACCCAATCCAATGCTCAGCCATGCCTTCCAGTCCAACCGATTTCGCCTGTTTAAATGGATAAGGCCAACAATCATCAAACAAGACAAGAATCCTAAAAAGAAAAACAGTAGTTCAACTCCAGAAAATATCATAGTAATGCGTTTTTGTTTAAAAAATTAATTCCTAATACCCGTTGTATTCGCGATTTTTATCATCCCAGGTTTTTCAGGAACACGGACAATTGAAACGCTGTGATGGCCATTTGAGAATAGCCTTCTCCAATGGCACCTTCAACCGTATAAGAAGGAGCTGTTGCCATGTTCTCATAATCCATTTCAACACCGATCACAATCACCGATTTGGGTTTAAATGGAAACTGATCCCAACCTATCTCCTGACCATTCAGAGCCACAAAATGCTTCTCGTAATCCCACATTTCATTGCGGGGGGTGATTCCTACCAGGTCCGCTTTAAAATGGCGGGCTGCCCGTTTAATGACGGCTGTCGCTTCTTTTTTGGAGGCAAACTCATGCCGCTCATCATTCACATAATTTAAGTCCAGAAAATTGGCACGTTGCTCATGACTATTTTGCTGCCAACTATACCACCCTGAGTTCGGTACTCCAAATTTAGAGCCGGGTGTGGCAGCATGTTCAATGGCCCAGGAACCATGATGAAGTGCCCAATCAATTCGGCTAAAACCGGGACGTGATTCATCTGTTTCGAAGCGTTCAAAAGTTCGGGCTTTTGCTCCTAATTCTTTATCAATGCCAGCTATAGCGCGACTGAAAACGGTATTCTGCTGCCGAAATCTTTTATAATCCGGAGCTATCTTTACCGGAAAATCATCCATGGTCTTGATAACGGCCTTTTTGGTTTCTTTATCCAATACTTCGCCGGCTGCTTTCTGAGGCATTGCGGCAATTCCTGCTGCACCAAATACCGCACCAGCTGAACCAATCTTCAGGAAATCGCGACGTCCAAGAGCAACCTTCTTTTTTTCCATTTCTTTTGCCATAACTTTTCTGATTGTAATGAGCGAACATTAAATTATTACAGCAAAGAAAGTTTTCAATCATACAGCCATCGTTCCAGATCCTGATTCCGTCTGCTATCAGGAGGTTTCACGCCGTTCCAAATCCTGATTCAGCACCTCCTACGCATTGATTTGCAAGAAGAATTGAGTTGATTTATAATCGAACTAAATAGTGATAACTGCTTTCTATTCATTCAAAAGCACCCACAAGTTTACCATTTCAAGAGGACGAACAATAGTAAATGGCGCACTAAAAACCTAATTTTCGAGGCTTTTCAAAAATATGCATACCTGCAACACTCCAAGTGTCTTACCAGGCAGCCTCGATGGCTATCGAGGTTCATTTTGTGTCATAACACAAAAAACAGAAACAAAAAAAGTCTAGTGCTACAAACAGTAAATCATGGTATTTATTTTCACATGCTCTTCTTCACAATTTGAAACTCTACTACACATAATCATCTCTGTTCATATAAGTGCTCTCCCGGTGAACCGGGATTACTTTTTGTCTACAGTCACAAAAAGTAAACAAAAAAGAATAAATTCAGGTGTTAATATATATAGCAGTGCATTCCGGTTGAAGCGAAGCGAAACCACCTCAGTGATCTCAATACGAAATTATTTTAGGTATTTGTATTTTCCTCTGTGCGGCTCTGTGTTACATTTTGTTTGTGTAAAACATACTCCTGGAATAATAAATACTATAATATGCAAATCATTCCACTAGTCTATACTACTCACCGATCCATCACGTTTTGTAATCAGAAAAAGAATTAACTCGCTCTTACGTCACCCACACAAAATTCTTTTTTGACTGATTACAAGACTATTGAACCACTCCAGATAGCGATCGGGATACATTAATGAGGCCACTCCAAACATTTGAAGCTACTTTTATAAAAGCTTGATAATTCTATATACATTTTTCTAATTGTAGGTACATGCTATTCGGATGAACCATTTTCGTTCACTGTTTTCCTGTATTCAGAAGGTGTCATTCCCGTGAATTTTTTGAAGGCTGTATTAAAGGTGGTCTTCGATTTAAAACCCGCATCGAACCCAAGCGCTAAAACCGTGTAGTGTTCCCTGGAAGCATCTGCACACAATCGCTTATACTCCTCTATCCGATAATTATTAATGTAATCATTGAAATTTTGTCCGACGATATTATTAACCACATCGGAAATCATTCGCGAGGAGATCTTCACCTGTTCTGCCAGCTCCTGAACATTCAGATCGGGATTCAGATAAGGCTTGGCTATTTCCATATGCTTATTCAGCTTTCCCATATAAGCTAACGCCTCCTCTTGTTCCAATGCAGTCCCTTCTTTCTTCTTGCCGGATGAGCGCTTAAAAAGAGACGCGTCATAATGCAAAACGACGGGGTTGGAGATGAGCGAGTAGGTGAAAATTAAACTAACAACTGAATAGATGAGCACATTACCTATTTCAAAATACCG
>JAEINY010000142.1 GCA_016342595.1 Marinilabiliaceae bacterium | reverse complement strand
TTCCATCTCTTTATCCAGATAATACGCCATCACTTCCAGGATAAAATGACAAACATCAATCCCCACGTAATCGATGAGTTGAAAGATACCCATTGGTCGTACCAAGAGATCACGCGTAATAATATCAACAGCCGTGATGGCATCCGTTAAATATAACTCAGGCATAAGCCGGTTCACCAATTGCCCGGCATACAGGATCTCCCGCATAAAAAACCCATTGCCAATAAAACCCGCCACATCATTGGAAGGGACCATTATTTTTTTCATCTCCTTACCAAAACCATTTACAAGGTGCAGCAAGTCCGGATTTCCATTTTTAGTTTCAATCACCTCAATGAGCTTTTGCACCGCAGGGGGATTGTAAAAATGACACCCGATAATGTTACCTCCCAGCTTAGCTTTCTCGTCCAGCACATGAATGGGGATGGAACTGGTATTTGTTAAAAACCAGGGATCATGGGGATTATTGGCTTTAATATCTCCCAATACTTCGGCCTTAACGCCTTCATCTTCCACAATGGCTTCAAATACCAAGGTGGACTGATAGGCCGCTTCTTTAGTAATAGCCGGCTTAACTAATGACAAAGCTTCAAATACGAATGTCTCAATTACATCTTTGTTATCAATCAAGTGAGGTCGATTGTTAAAGGCTTTTCTTAACCAGATAATATTTGACTCCGCCCATTTTTGAACCTGTACTTTGAGGTAGTCATTCACTTGATCCAGTTGATCGTAGGACTGATCAATGGCGTTAATTACAAAGGTCTTTCCGACAAAATCAGGCAGGTGTTTCATCTTTGCCGAGTGCAACACATTAAGTAATAAAATGCCGCTACCCATCTTACCGGCAGCCCCCAACACACTAATGTGTTGAAATCGTTCCAATTTGATCATGGTATGAGGTTTTATAAATGAGCATTATTATCAGGCAAAAGGATTAAGTTGAAAGGAAAAAGATAAAAGGGAAAAGGCCAATGGAAAAAGTGAAAAGTATCACCATTCGGGTGGCCGCTTCTCCAGGAATGCTAACATGCCTTCTTGTGCTTCACCGCTAAAAAAATGGGCAAACTCTTCAGTCTCCTGATCACACCCTGCTTTGAGCCCTTTCTCCTGTCCCGCTTGCAACACCCTTTTGAGTGCTTTTATGGCGTTAGACCCTTTGGAAGCCATCAACTCTGCGATCTTCATGGCTTCATTCATCAACTCTGGAGCGGGATATACCTGCTGCACCAAACCCATGTGGTGTGCTTCATTAGCATCGAACATAGCTGCTGTCAATAGATAATAACGTGCATTGTTCAATCCAATCACACGGGGTAAACGCCAGGTACCACAAAAGCCAGGGATCAACCCCAGATTGACTTCCGGAGCACTGAATTTGGCCTTATCGGAAGCAAAGAGAAAATCGCATGCCAGGGCCAATTCCAAGCCGCCACCTAGCGCAAATCCATTCACCGCACCGATCACCACCTGCGGCAAGTGCTCCAAACGATTGAATGTTTGATGCCCCATGCGAGAGAATATTGCGGCCTCTGTGGCATTTTTGCCTTTCATTTCCACAATATCTGCACCCGCAACAAAAGCGTTACCTTCACCGGTTAAGATAAGCACTTGTATCTTTTCCGATTGTTCCAGCATTTCCAGAATTGAATTGAGTTCATCAAAAACCTGACTGTTGAGTGCATTTAATGCACCAGGTCGAGAAAAAGTAATAACAGCCGTGGCATTGTTTTCAAAATACTTTAGGTGTTGCATAATCTCTCTTCAAATGTGTGTTATTCAAGTTAAGACAACTAATTGAAGAATTCAAGGTCATTATTTATTAATTCGGCAATAAGTCACTCACTTAAATCAAGATGAAACAGGAAAATAAACACTGACTCCCAAACCGCCTATCACC
The DNA here is from genome assembly GCA_016342595.1 of Marinilabiliaceae bacterium. GTDB lineage: Bacteria > Bacteroidota > Bacteroidia > Bacteroidales > Marinilabiliaceae > JAEINY01. Next base: position 14,282 of record JAEINY010000142.1, on the reverse strand, counting down.
GGGCTCGATATCCTAATTCTTCGATTGATGCAACAACCTTACTCCGATCAATTTTTGTGGTGTCCACGGTGATAATGGCTGTTCCACTTTCATGATCGGCTTTTACTTCAATGATACCATCTAGTTTTTCCAAACCTTTTTTAATGGTCATTTCACAGCCATCGCAAGTCATACCATCGACTTTCAGTTGCAACTCTTTAGTAATAACTTTACCTGAAACGGTTTGATTTTCACTCTTCATTCCCGACTGACAAGACAGGATAACGAAACTTAAGGCAAAAAGAACCAATACTTTTCTCATGATAAAAGGATTTTATAGGATAATCAATCTCAAATCACCTGATCTAAAACAATCAATATCATCACCCACAGATAGAAAGTATTGAAATGAATAAATAGTTTTCTCACAACCATGGATGTGTTATCATTCAATAGTTGACAAGTCATATACACAGACCATCCCATCATAAAAAGGGATGAGAAAATAACGATCCAGCTCAAAAACTGGTGACGTATCAAATCAAATACCGGTAAGAACAGCACACTTAGAAAGGTGGCCAGAAACCAAACCAGGTTAATCTGATTGATCCGTTGCTTTGACATGACCTGGGTTATAGTAGGAAAACCAGCTGCTTTAAGCTGATCGTCATATTTAAGCACCAACAACCAAAAATGCGGCATCTGACCCAAAAAGAAAAATAAGCCTAAAAAATGTAAGCGCACATCCAATAAGGTACCTCCGGCAGCTATCCAGCCTGCAATCGGGGGAATCACACCCACTACAGCACCGGGAAAAACAGAAAAAGCGGACCAGCGTTTCAAGGGTGTATAAATGCCATTGTACCAAAGTACGCCCATCCAGCCCCAGAACAGAGCCCACCCTCCAAAGGAATACAAACATATAGAACCCAGGAAGAGAAAAATGAATAAAATGGAAAAAGCCGTTAAAGAAGAAAAGGCCTTGAGCGGCAATGGTCGTTTTGAAGTACGGGGCATCAACAAATCCCACTTATTCTCCTGTACCTGGTTGAGTGCTGAGGCTCCGGCTGACAGAAAAAAAATTCCCACTGCTGCCAGTAAACCCTGAAGTGACAATTGTTCATCAAATAAAACAAATCCGGTATAAGTCGTCAGCGCAATGGGCACAGAAATGGAGAATTTCCCAAACGTACTGATATATTTCCATCTAAGCGAGTTCATGCATGAAAGATCAATTGTTTAATGATTTAAAGTATTCGATCAGTTGGCCCAATTCTTCTTCCGTGACCTGATCTTTATAAGAGAGCATCAAACCAGTGGTGTATCCTTTCACTACTTCTGCATTGGGATCGTAAATGGAGCGTCGAATATAGGCCGAGTCGACGGTTACTTCCCGTTCTTCACCATTGGAAATCACCAGGTGTGTGCGCCCCCACAAACCTTTATAGGAGGGCCCAACTAACTTGGAACCATCACTTGTATGGCAGGCATTACAACCGTATTTACGGGTCACTGCAACTCCTGCCAAACGCTTACCAGCTTCAGCGGATGGCGGGACCACCAGTGACGTATCGACGTACCAACTATCAAATTTCTCTTTGGGTAAAACCACTACCGACGTTTTCATATAAGAGTGACGCAAACCACAATACTCGGCACAAAACACATCATACTCCCCTTCTTTTCCCGCCTCAAACCAAATATTCCCTTTCTTACCCGGCACCATGTCTTTTTTAATCCTGAAGGCGGGAATATAGATGCTATGAATCACATCCTGAGCCACCAAATCTATTTTCACCGGCTTCCCAACAGGTACATAAAGCGTATCGGTCATGCGGCCATTTTCATACTGAAAGACAAAACTCCACATACGGGCAATGCTCTTAATCTGAAAGGCCTCAGCCGGTGGTTTACTTTGCGGCCGCCAACCGCTCCAACCATATTGAAACATGAGAATAACAATAATCGTTGGTATCACCGTCCAGAGAATCTCAAGAGCAGTGCTACCTTCAATATGTGTTGCTTCAGGACTCTTACTTTTTCGGTATCGAATGATGAAATACACCATCACTATTGTAATGATGATCAAAAAGAATAATGCCACACCAAATATCAGGACAAAAGTAGCATCTACCTGATCCACGAAATTAGAAGCTTTTGCAGTTGTATTTTCACCCATCATCTATCTGTAATTATAATCCAGAAATGTCACAAACATTACTAAGCTGAGCAACACGAAAATTGCAGCCACCATAATTTTCAACAATAAGTTGTCAAATTTCAGGTGCATAAAATAGGTCAGCACCAGAGTGGCTTTAACAGCTGCTATGAACAGGGCAATAAACACCGTCAGGCTGCCTAGTTCAATGCTGGTTACGGCCACTGAAATGACCGTCAGGCAAATTAAAACGATCAAAATGAGTCCATACAATCTATGTGGAACAACATGTGTAACTTCATTATTTTCCATGTCATCAATTATTTAAATGGACACTCTATATTTAGCTTCAAAACAACAGACTAATTATTCACACTTTCCATACGCACTACCGGAAACCCCCATCCTAAGTAATTAGATAAAACAGCGGGAAGAGGAAAATCCAGATCAGATCGACCAAATGCCAGTAAAGTCCGGAATTATCCAATAGCACTGGATTATTGGCTGATAAGCTGTTATTATTGACCTGATAGGTAACAATGGTTATCAATACAAACCCAACCACAATGTGTAAGGCATGTAAACCCGTCATGAAATAATACAGACCGAAAAACAACACATCCCCTTGTCCCAATCGCCACAAATCCATACTTCCCGGGAACAATCCATGATCAATCTTGCCTTTCCACTCGAAATACTTATTCACCATAAACATGAAGGCAAAAAACAAGGTGGTCAGTAAGAGTAACAGGGTTAGCTGTTTATTGCCTCTACGAATCGCAGTAGAAGCCATGGCCATGGTGGCACTACTCATCAATAAAATAATGGTATTTAGAGTGCCCACTGTCACATTTAATTCTTCCGCTGCCAGGTGAAAGGCGATGGGATTGAGGTAACGGTAGACAGCATATACAATGAACAGCCCTGAAAAAAGGAGCAGCTCTGTAAAAATAAATAACCACATCCCTAATTTAGAGGCTTCATCGTCACGATGAAGAAGTGGATTTGGAATGGAAAGACCTGGACTCATAGTACTGAAAAATTATCTGTAATCGTAAGGACTTTTAGTAATAACCGGAATTTCATCGAAATTTTCAAGGCTTGGTGGTGAAGCTACTTCCCACTCCAGCGTTCGGCCTCCCCAGGGATTAAGCGCTGCTTTTTCACCCACATAGGCCGAACGAATCAAGTTGACCAGTATGATGACCAGCCCAATGAACATCACCCAGGATCCAATGGTTGAAATCACATTGGGTCCATGAAAATTATCTACATAATCGTAATAACGTCGAGGCATACCGCCCATACCCAGGAAAAACATTGGTAAGTATAAGGTACAGAAGCCTACGAAAAAAAAGACCCATCCCGTTAAAGCAATCCCTTTATCATACATGCGCCCCCAAATTTTAGGAAACCAATAGTGAATAGCACCCATAAAAGCGAATCCAACGCCCCCAAATACGATGAAATGGAAGTGGGCCACTACAAAGGCGGTATCATGCAAATGCACATTGGTTGCCAATGCACCTAAGGCGAGACCGGACAATCCACCAATCATAAATATAAACAAAAATGAAGCTGCCCAAAAAAACGGTGCTTCCAATTGTATGGATGCTTTATGCAAAGTAGCGACCCAGTTAAACACTTTAATGGCACTGGGGATGGCTACTAAAAAAGTAAGAATGGAAAAGGTGTATAATGCGGTTCCACTCATACCTGATGTAAACATGTGGTGCCCCCACACAAAATAACCTACAAAAGCAATGGCTAATGTGGAGATAACAATGGCTTTATACCCAAAGATGGCTTTATTGGCAAACGTTGGAATGATCTCTGAGATAGCACCCATGGCCGGTAATATCATAATGTAAACCGCCGGATGGGAATAGATCCAAAACAAGTGCTGATAAAGGATGGGATCGCCACCCAATGCGGGATCAAAGAATCCAATTTGAAAAACGCGTTCCCCCACAATCATCAATAGGGTAATCCCTATAATTGGCGTGGCTAAAATCTGAATCCAGCCCGTCCCATAGAGGGTCCATGGAAATAAGGGCATACGAAACCAGGTCATACCAGGGGCCCGCATGCGATGGATGGTCACAATAAAATTAATGCCTGTCAGGATCGACGAAAAACCTAATATAAATGCGCCTATTACTGCTGGCAGCATGTTGGTAGTGGTCTTAAAACTATAAGGTGCATAAAATGTCCAGCCGGTATCCGGTGGTCCTCCACTCATGAATAATGATGAGAGGGCCACTACGGCTCCAATGACATATATCCACCAGGACAGCAGGTTAAGTTTTGGGAATGCGACGTCTTTGGCACCAATCATAATGGGCAAAAAGAAATTCCCAAAGATGGCCGGCAAGCCAGGTACCACCACCAAAAAAATCATGATCACCCCATGTAAAGTAAAGATGGCATTGTAAGATTGCGGATCCATGACCGTCTTGCCGGGGGCTAATAATTCCAATTTCATAGCTAGCCCTAACAAAACACCAATCAAAAAGAAACTAACAATCGAATAAAGGTACAATAAACCAATCCGCTTGTGATCAGTAGAAAAAATCCAGGCAAGGATGCCTTTGTACCGTCCGGGCTCTTCTCTAAAACTGAGGGGACTCTTTTCTGTTATTTGGTTTGACATGGGTGAAGCGATTGGTTAACATTGATTAGGTTTTCTTATGCCGGGGTTTTACAACGAGTATGATCAAGACCAGAATACCAATGAATAAGATCAAAATTCCGGATACTTTGGTGATGTTTAATACATAGGTTTGTCCAACCGGGTCATAACTGTAACAGAATTGCAGGATGCGATTGACAGTAGGCCCGGGGATTCCTTTAGACGCCTCAATGACCGCCAGTTTAAATTCAAAGGGAAGAAAATAGGTCCCATTCAGGTAACGGGTGATTTTACCTTCAGGACTCAGCAAGATTAATCCGGCGGTATGGATAAAATCATTTCCGGTGCGTTTATAACTGAATCCGGTGGCTTGTGTTAAGCGGGCCACATTCAAACTATCGGCAGTAAAAAACAACCAGCCTTTTTCAATGCCCTCCTTTTCGACCAACAGGGAATAGTTATTCCGCTTCTTCAAAGCCAGATCAGAGGTTTCGGTGAAATCAAAACTGATGGTAACAATTTGATAATCCACACCTAATGCCAGATCTGAATTATTCACTACTTCGGTAATGCCATCCATAAGTGGGGTGCAAATACCAGGGCAGCGGTAATAAACAAAACTGAGCACGGTTGGTTTATTGATCACAGCAGATAATAAAATGGTATCCCCGTTTATATCGCAGAGTTTGATATCAGAAGGTATCAGGGTATCCAAATGCTCCACAATACCAATTTGATCGGATTTTTGGGCGCTTCCCACAAGGAATAACATCCCAAAGAATATGGCTATTAAAAGGTGTTTCATGTTAAAAAAACGGATTAAGTCACCTTTAATAACAATAAACAAACTATTTGGTTGTGAGATTTCCAGTTTTAAAGCCTTAGCAGATAAGATCGTAGAAAACATGCACAATCTTATTAGCTTATTGTGCAATGGTTTAACAGAGAGTTGGTGAATTTGTTAGAAAACACCAAACAATCTCTCATAATTTAGAAAAGAGTTACGCTGGTTAACTCCCACTACATCAACAGACACCAGAGATTCCTTTTGTGCCTTAATTCATAAAGTAATCGAACCAGAGGCGTGGTATAAAACCAACTGCCACATAATAATAGAGATTAAAATATATAGGATTTCACTACAAATAAACTGGCCTTAATCCTATAATGGAGACTGTTGAGCAAAAAATAAACGCTGCACCCGATGGAAGCAGCGTTCTAAATATCTTGCACTAATTTTTTTTTATTCCTTCAACCAACCAATAATGGTTTGACGGCCACGCACTTTTTGATCCAGCTCTACATCGATGCGAGTACCTAATGGTAAATAGAGATCAACACGTGAACCAAACTTTATGAATCCCATTTGATCACCTTGCTTGATACTTGTTTCTTCTTTGGCGTAACACACGATTCGTCGGGCTAAGGCACCAGCCACTTGTCTAATTAGGATTTGTATACCCTTTTGATTCTCTAAAACAACAGTCGTCCGTTCGTTTTCGATGGATGACTTAGGCAAATAAGCAGCTTGAAAACGCCCGTTATGGTGACGGAAATATTTCACAATACCTTTGATGGGATACCAGTTGATGTGAACGTTAAAAGGACTCATAAAAACAGATACTTGCAGACACCTTGTTTTCAAATACTCAGTTTCCTCCACTTCTTCAATGACAACCACTTTACCATCTGCCGGACAAATGATGGCCCCATCCTGAATAATAGCATCTCGCTTAGGACTGCGGAAAAAGTTTAATACCACAAAGAAGAAGATGGCAGAAGCAAGAACTGTGAATTGCACCACATCTACATTGGTCAAAAAATAAATTCCTGCATTTAACGCAAGCAAAACGGAAAACACAACAATAAGGGTTATATACCCTTCTTTATGAATAGTCATATGTAATTACTTATAAATTAGCCAAATAAAACAAATAAAGCATATACCATCGGTGCCGAAAACAAAACGGCATCAAACCGATCCAATACCCCACCATGACCAGGTAAGATGGAACCAGAGTCCTTAATCTCTACATTACGTTTCAACATGGACTCCACCAAATCACCGATAGTACCAAATACGGAAACGACTATACCTGCCAGCAACCATACCCATAAATGCGAAATTTCTGTAAGCAAAAAGATAACCCAGGCAGCAGCAAATGTAAATAACACACCGCCTATAAAACCTTCCCAGGTCTTTTTAGGAGAAATACGTTCGTACAACTTATGCTTCCCAATACTTACCCCTACCACATAAGCCCCTGTATCATTACACCAGACCATTGCAAAAAACCCAAGTAGCAAACTGCTGTTAAAATCGCCATTGGCACATCCAAACAAGTACAAAAAGGTAAGCGGTAATGACACATACACCGGCACAAGAAGCGTTAATGCAATGCGTTGAAAAGGGTGATCACCACCTTTGAATAGTTCATGCACAAATGGGAGCCACACAAGAGGCATAAGCACCACGTACCACTTTTCAGTAATGATACCTTGTGTATTTAAAAAGACCAATATCTGAAACGATAAGCCAAGTAGCAAGGATGCCAATAAATTAACTTTATCATACTTGCGATCCAGCATTTTTTTCAATTCTACCATCCCCAATATGGCCACTAAAAGACAAACGCCAAAGAATAAAATGGGATCCAACAAAATGGATCCAATAATGATAACTATAAATAAAATGCCTGTAAGCGTACGTTGGATAAGATTCTTCATTGATCAGCTTTAGGCTGCAAAGTTAATATATCCCTTCAATATATAAAATCAAGCTGAGGTAACAATAAAACCCTCCTATTTTTGGATCCATAAGAATTTATCTCCAACCCATTTCTTTTACTTCATTATCCTACAAAAAAAACTGCCATTATTTTTTCTTAGCCAGCTCAGCCTAAACCGATAACATGACCTCTGAACCTTTACAACACCTCATATTCATTTATCTGAATTAGTTCTTCAAAAAAGATCTGAAGTAAATTTTCAACTTCCATAAAAACGGACGGACCGACCCATTACTGGTATCGGTCCGCAATTTCTTTCTTCTAATGCCTTATTCAATTACTAAACTATTTGAGCTGGGCACCATCAGATTATTCCTGAATGACTTATTCGTCTTTTTTTGCTTCTGTCATTGAGCTTGAAGAAACATCATTATCTTCCGATTTCTCATCCGACTGATTGTCTCCGTTACCATTTTCCTCTTGAATAAAATGCCCTTTAAACAAACGCCTCCCAAATATTTTTTCAAGATCTTCGCTGAAAATCACTTCTTTCTCTAACAGACGTTCGGCTAATTGAGAGTGCTGTTCATGATTTTCTACCAATATTTTCTTAGCACGTTGATATTGTTCATCAATGATACGAGCCACTTCCTGGTCAATCAGCTCTGCTGTTTTTTCACTATATGGCTTATTAAACGAATACTCAGATTGACCGGACGAATCATAAAAACTAATATTACCAACTTCATCACTCATTCCAAAGTAAGAAACCATGGCATAAGCTTGCTTGGTAACTTTCTCCAAATCATTCAAAGCACCTGTACTAATGCGTCCAAATATAATTTCCTCAGCTGCACGTCCACCTAAAGCCGAACACATTTCATCCAGAATTTGCTGGGTGGTTGTCAATTGTCGCTCTTCAGGCAGATACCAGGCGGCTCCCAATGCTTTCCCCCGGGGTACAATGGTCACTTTTACCAAAGGATGGGCATATTCTAACAACCAGCTAATAGTGGCATGCCCTGCTTCGTGATAAGCAACCGCATTACGTTCATCTTTTGATATGATTTTATTCTTCTTTTCCAGTCCCCCAACAATCCGGTCAACAGCATCCAGAAAATCATCTTTCTCAACTATCTTTTTATTCTTACGCGCTGCGATCAAAGCTGCTTCATTACAAACGTTTGCTATATCTGCACCTGAAAAACCAGGTGTTTGCTTGGCCAGAAAGTCACTCTTCACATCTTCAGCCAAGCGTAATGGTCTCAAATGCACTTCAAAAATAGCTTTACGTTCAATCAGATCCGGTAACTCCACATGAATCTGACGATCGAACCGACCGGCACGCATTAACGCGCGATCCAGTATATCAGCGCGGTTGGTAGCCGCTAAAATGATAACCCCACTATTGGTGGCAAAACCATCCATCTCTGTCAGTAACTGATTCAAGGTGTTTTCACGTTCATCATTGGCTCCCATGTTAGGACTTTTACCACGTGCACGCCCAATGGCATCAATCTCATCAATAAAAATGATACAAGGTGCTTTCTCTTTGGCCTTTTTAAACAAATCACGCACCCGGCTCGCACCAACACCAACAAACATCTCCACAAAATCAGATCCTGACATGTTGAAAAAAGGCACATTAGCCTCACCAGCTACTGCTTTAGCTAATAAAGTCTTACCTGTCCCAGGAGGGCCCACTAATAGAGCTCCTTTAGGAATCTTACCTCCCAGTTCGGTATATTTCTCGGGTCTTTTCAAAAATTCTACAATCTCTTCAAGCTCCACTTTAGCCTCCACTAATCCGGCTACATCAGTAAAGTTCACATTAATGCTGGACTCCTTGTCAAACATTTTTGCCCGTGATTTACCCACATTGAAAATATTACCGGCACCACCGCCTCCGCCTTGTCCACCCATGCGGCGGAAGATAAATATCCACAACACCACAATGAATAATAAAGGCCACATATAGGCAAAGAAATCACCAAAGAAGTTCGTGCGATCTTCATTGGAATAATCGAATGTACTACCTGTTTCTTTCTGAGCAGCTTCGATGTGACGTGTAAAATCTTCCTCAGACAGATATTTGACTTTAAAATGAGGTCCTTCTTCCTGTGGGCCGCTAAGAGTCTCCTTAATTAAATCCTTATACTTGTCTAACTGCTCACTTTTAATAGTTATCTCCGCCACCCCTTCGTTTCGGATAACGGTAATTTTTTCGATATCGCCTTCTTGAAGAAGACGCTCCTTAAATTGAGTATAAGAAATATCGTGCGGTCCTTGTCCAAAGTCGAACGTGCTGACAGCAATAAGTGCGGCGGCAATTAAAGCATAAGCCCAATATAAATTGAACTTTGGTAGTTTCGGCTTATTACTTTCGCCTCCAGGCATATTTGGTTTTTCGTTTGCCATCTGTTTTTATCCTAAAATATTAAAACAAGTTTTCTACATCTGTTCGTTTAGCATCAGCCCATAAAGCTTCCAGATTATAGAATGCTCTTTCACTGCGTTGGAATACATGCACCACTACATCAAAATAATCCAATAAAATCCATTGTGCATTCTCTCGTCCTTCAGTATGATTGGGCCTATCTTCTAATTTCTCCCGAACGTATTTTTCTACCGATTCAGCTACTGAGTCAACGTGTGTGTTACTTTCTCCACTACAAATAACGAAATATTGACATATTGTATTATCTAATTCAGTAAGATCGAGAATTACAATATCTGTGCCTTTCTTTTCTTGTATCCCTTCAACAACGGCATCAGCTAATTGTTTTGGCGAGTATACTTCTTCTTTCATTCGTAATTTTTACTTTTCGCGTCATCAAATATAATACGTGTCTATAATCAATAAAATCAACACATAACCCTATTCTTCTATCATTTAGCTTGAATAAAAGATAGTGAATAACGATACTTTTGCTCAAAGATACTACTTTTAGATAGATATAATCATCTATTTTTGCCAATTGAAAAGGGCGAGACTGTCACCCTGACATTTTAGCATTAAACCTGAAAACATGGCGCATATCAATGATTCTCCAGAGTTTATTATTTTAGACGAAACCCCCTCCACTAATACAGAACTAAAAAACCAACTTTCCTCGCATAAACTCCGGGAGTTTTCGATCGTTATCACTGAACATCAAACAGCAGGGCGCGGGCAGCAAGGTAATTCATGGGAGAGTGCGAAAGGCGCCAACCTTACCTTCAGTGTTTTATTGCGTCCATCTTTTCTGGAGCCGCATTTACAATTCTACTTATCAAAAATTGTATCACTGGCCATTATAGATGTGCTGCATACCCATCACATTGAAGCCACCATCAAATGGCCCAACGACATCTATATTAATGATGAAAAAGTGGCCGGTATTCTGATTGAAAGCTCACTAACGGGCACTCAAATGGATTCGACAATAGTAGGAATCGGTCTAAATGTAAATCAATGTGTATTTGTATCTAACGCCCCTAATCCAATCTCGTTAAAGCAAGTTACTGGTTTAAAATACGATCTGGAAAATTTACTAAACCAATTGCTAAATGCAATTATCATCCGATACCACCAATTACAGGAAAACCAATTTGATGATATTGACACCCTCTATTTTCAAAAACTCTATAGAAATACAGGCGTCTATTCCTATAGAGATCAAAACGGCACCTTTGTTGCAACCCTTCACAAGGTGAATGCCGATGGCATCTTAACATTACTGGATCAAGATGGACGAAAACGTCAGTATGCTTTTAAGGAGGTTGAATTTATAATATAAGCCAATTAGTATTGATGCGCTGCAATGCCATCCGCCAATGTCTCCAGGAACTTTTTCACTGGTTTGCTGGCCATCATCTTCACCATTGGATTCATATCCGCTTTGATAGTCAACTTTATACGCGTATCATTTTCAGACACCTCCTTCAACTGAATCCACAAAAAGAAATTAAACGGCACTTTTCCCTCAGCGGTAAACTTAATCGTTTTGCTTGATTCCTTTTCAACAATTCGCAGACCTACCTCTCCCAGCGGATCCACGGTAAAACGACAACTGTCACCATCACTCTGCCAATTGCTAATCTTATCTTTTGGAATCACTTCAGCAAAGTGATCAAAATCGGAAAGAAAACTATAGATACGCTCCTGAGAGGACGCATTTTTTTTTATGGAACTTTCAAAGGTTGTCATAACTAAAACAAAAAAAAGAGCAAGTCCGATCAGACCTGCTCAGATATCATCAAATAAAATCGATTACTTTTTCCAGTTAGCGGGATCTTTACTCCACTCTTCCAGTGCTGTCACATTATCAGGAGATACATCGCCGGCACTAACCGCCATTTCAATCAACTGCTGATAAGAGCTCAAGGTTGTTAACTCCACATTTGCTTTCGCAAAATTCTCCGTAGCAACACTGAATCCATAGGTAAAAATGGCCATCATACCCATCACCTCACAACCATTGTTGCGAATCGCTTCAACAGCTTTTAAACTACTTCCGCCAGTAGAGATCAAATCTTCAATCACCACCACCTTTTGTCCGGGCTTTAAATCCCCTTCAATGAGGTTTTCCAAACCATGACCTTTAGGCGAAGAACGCACATAAACAAATGGTTTTCCTAATGCATCTGCCACCAAAGCACCCTGTGCAATCGCACCGGTTGCCACACCCGCAATTACATCTACATCGCCATACTTTTCAAGTACTAAACGAGCAAATTGAATTTTTATGAAGTTTCTAACTTCCGGGTAAGACAAAGTCTTCCGATTGTCGCAATAGATGGGAGAAATCCAACCCGATGCCCAGGTAAACGGGTTTGCAGGTTGCAACTTTATTGCCTTAATTTGTAGCAACTGTTTGGCTACAATTTCTGCTAATTTTTCCATGTCACAAATGTATAAAGTTTTTTTCAAGGATAGAACTCTTTTTTTAACCGATACAATAGAGCGTGATCTGGCATCTGATTTTAATGCTCTGCACAAATACACAACTCCGGTAGAGTTGGCACAATTCATTGAACGTTTCGAACAAAATGACCAATTACAGGTTGGCTATATTTACGGGAAAAATCTGGATTTTATTCTTCGTGAAGTTAAATCGTGCTTCACATTTATAATAGCTGCCGGCGGTTTGGTTTTTAATGAACAAGGTGACTTTTTAGCTATTCACCGTCTTGGTGTTTATGATTTACCCAAAGGAAAATGTGAAAAAGGCGAGAGCATCCGGCAAACGGCCATTCGAGAAGTAGAAGAAGAATGTGGCATTCACAATCTGATACTTAAGCAAAAGCTAATTTCTACCTTTCATACTTACCAATTAAAAGGAGTTTCCATATTAAAAGAAACCGTATGGTTCAAGATGAGCTATGCAGGACACGAGGAGCTTAAACCTCAATTGGAAGAAAACATCAAGAATGCAGAGTGGTTTTCGAAAGATAAAGCGGCCCTTTTCGCTGAAAACACATACCCATCCATTATTGAGGTATTGAATAAGGGAAATCTGATTTCGTAGGCATTTTATTAAAAATGCATAGGCTTCATTAAAGCATGAAAATATTCGGACAATATCACATATTACAATAACTTTACCTTAATTTAGTAGCAATTTTAATTCCAGAATATAAATGTCCTTTTCAGAACACGCTTTTGGCGAACATAAAAATCAAATGCGCTCCGAAGCATTGGAAAAAGAAGTGCAACGCTTACGCTCGATATCAAGACGTCAATCACATAAAATAAGCAGCCTTCGACGCACCCTTTATTTTGCCATCTTTTTCTTTGTTATTCTTTTAAGCATTCTTCTGATTAAAGGACTTATTCAATTTCCTACAAAAACACCAACTCCTGATTTAGCTCAATTCAGACAAACGATCATCGACTCCCTGGCCAGGCAAAAGCCTCAGGAAGATACAGTAGAACGCTTTGTTTATTCAGCTCATCCGGCCGCTATTCGAAAAGAAGATTTCAAAGGGATCATTTTTAGCATTCAGATTGGTGCCTATACAGGTATTGACCTGGAACAATATGAAAATCACCTGATGGGTATCAAGCAAGATTCTTACGAAGGCATCAATCAATTTACATTAGGTGAATTTGTGGATTATACAGAAGCAGTAGATTTTTTAAATACGATTAAGCAGATGGGATTTCAGGATGCCTTTATCATGTCCTTCAAAAATGGGATCCGCATCCATATTCAGGACGCCATCTCCATGAAACAAAAAGAAAATAACCTGAGCCTCCGGCAGACAGATTCAACAAAGACTGCGAAATAAATAGGGCTCCCACTGAAAAAAACAACGGTGGAATTATCTTCCCGGGTCTTTGCGCTCAGAAATTGTATCGAAATAACTTTTAATATTTACTAAAGAAATATCGTTTAGATTCCTATTCTAATTATTTATCCACGAATTACACTAATTAAGCGAATTAGTTTTCCTTCGAAAAACACCAAGCAGCTAAGCTGTTTTTAATACCAATTAAATATCAAATGCGATTGCTATCGCATGCGCTGGTATAATGCCGATACATAATCAAAGGGCGTTTAGAAGTGAAACGCACTAAAGGCACATTTTGATTAGTAAACGGTATAATTAGTTAAATTCGAGAAATTAGCGGACAACAAAACAGGAAACAGCGAAGCTGTTATCTGACTCATTTGTGTTCATTTGCGATATTTGTGGTTTAAAAGTTATTTTATTACTCTTCCTTAACTTTTACTATAAGGCCGTACGAAGTCCTTGATTTTACTATCCCGCGGAGTTTTTCACCCGCCCTCCACCTATT
>JAEINY010000141.1 GCA_016342595.1 Marinilabiliaceae bacterium | reverse complement strand
GCTTGAGTGGAAAATGGAAGTGATTAACTATCGTTCCGGGGATATCTTCTTAAAAGATAATTCCTTGACTGGTAAGGTATTTGGAATGTATGAATAGCTTATAAGTACGCATATTTGTGAAAAGCCACTAAATTTCTAATAAAATAGATCGAAACACCTATGAAACAAACTAATTGTAAGCAAGCAGCTAAACTCGGATCATTGGTTTTGTTCCTGTTATTATCATTAGGTATTAATCTTAATGGGCAGGAATTTTCCATTCATATTTCCCCGTCAGGTGATAATACACATGAAGGGACAGAAGATAAACCGGTGGCCACGATTAGTCGGGCCAGGCAGCTAGTTAGAAAGTTTAAAAACCAACAACTCGATGGCGACACCATCCGGGTGTTTTTTCATGAAGGGGTGTATCGACTCAAGCACGGAATAACCTTGAATGCCAATGAATCAGGGACCGAAAAAAGACCTGTCATCTTTCAAAATTATAAGGCAGATAAAGTGGTTATTACAGGTTCTATTCCTGTTAAGCATTACAAGCGGCTATCCCATGATCACGATCTCTATAAAAAAGACCCCGTTATTGGGCATCAAATTATTGAAATTGATTTAACCCAAACGGGCCTCACCGAATTTAATAAAATGCGATTGGCAGGGTTTAGAGGAAACGAAAAGCCAATACCTTATTCATTGCATGAACTCTATTTCAACGGCAAGCCAATGGCGCTCTCCAGGTGGCCGAATACAGCTTTTTCTGAATTTACCCATAGCGTAACAGATTCATCTGAAGTGCCGGTTCAAACGGGTATTGCTTATGAGGATGGACATATATCAAGCTGGATCAGGGAGCCGAACATGCTGCTACACGGCTACTGGAAGTATTTATGGGCCGATGCCTATGAGCAGGTGTCTCACATTGACACCCTTCAGAAGGTGATTTGGCTCACACCTCCCTATAACCATTATAATTTTGGGAGTCATAAACCTTTTGCGGCCTATAATGTGATTTCAGAGATTGACCAACCCGGAGAGTGGGACTATGATTATCAAAGGAAGAAAATCTATTTTTATCCCCCAAAAAAGGCTTCAAAGACTTCAATGGAATTGTCGGTCTGCGAAACACCATTACTCCGCCTAAGCCATGCCGCCTGGATAACGGTGAAGGGTATCCATTTCCAAATGGGTGCAGGGCAAGGGATAAGCATCGAGAATAGTCATCATATTAATGTATTGAATTGCGAAATAAATGGCTGTGCCGGTGATGGTATCATCATTAATAAAGGGCATGATAACACCATCGCTTCCTGTCAGATTAGTCACATGGGCCGCGGCGCTATTAAGGTCGCAGGGGGAAACAGAAAGACACTGGAAAAAGCCGGGTTTCTGATAGATAATTGCCACATCCATCATTTATCACGCATTGATCACACTTATACGCCTGGCATATGGGTGGATGGGGTAGGCACGCACATCAGGCATTGCAAACTGCATGATATTCCCAGCAGTGCGATGCGCATCAACGGTAATGATCATGTGGTAGAGTACAATGAAATGTTTCATGTGGTCACCGAATCGGATGATCAGGGCGCTATCGATATGTGGGGAGACCCCACTTACCGGGGTAATGTATTTCGGTACAATTACATTTACGATGTGGGCCCGTCGAATCAGGATGAGATCAATGCTCATTGCGGGCGGGCCGGTATCCGTTTTGACGATGCCATTTCAGGCAATCTGGTGTATTGTAATGTTTTCAAAAATTGTGCAGGCGGTAACTTCGGTGCTATTCAGATCCACGGCGGAAAGGAAAACCTGATCTGGAACAATCTCTTTTATCAATGTAACAGTGGCATCTCCTTTACGCCATGGAGTCTTGATTTCTGGAAGAAATACAACCGGAAATCCCTTGAATTCCTGGAACAGAACCGGTTTTTGTACATTACCCGATACCCCGAGTTGGTTAGAGTGAATGAAGAGATGAATCGCAATTCAGTCATTCAAAATGTCTTTATAAAATGCCCGCAAACCACCCTGCGAAAACCCGATGTGGTTATTTTTCAAAATAATTTTGAAACGGATCTAACGCCGGGTATCGCCGATATTGAGAAAGGGGATTACGCGGTGACGAACATCCCGGAGTTGAAGGAACAAATAACCTTTGAACCCATCCCTTTTGAGAAGATTGGATTGAGGAAGCAGTAATGGTTATCATACACTACTAAGGTTTGCATTTAAGAAATAAGGTCTAAATCAATTATTAATGTTTAATTATTAATTGAAGCCACAAGTGGGATGTTACTTTGAACTTGAACAACATGTTGGTAAAAGTTATCCCCTAAGCGTCTAAAGTGAACCACAAAGCAACAGCAGGGTAGTCACAAAGGAACACAAAGAAAAATAAATTTTGGTGTGCCTTTGTGATGTACTTTGAGTCCTTTGGAACTGCAAAGAAATTAATTTTAATATCCATTGGGGGATATCGTGTAGTTCCATTGGCAATGACATCAAGTTAATAATTGAAAAAAATAGATAGCAGGCTGAAAGCCTGAGATATCGAAGCTTGGGGCGTTGCCAAATGCTTTGTTGCTAAAGGCCTTACCGAAATTAATATCCATTCTCAACGAAACTCTTTTCTATAATTAAAAGCTATTTCGATACGCCTCCTTTACACCTTTCACTTGAAACTTGTACCTTTCACTTGAAACTTGTACCTTGAAACTTGCATCTTGAAACTTGGAACTTGAAACCTGAAACTTGAATCCTGCAACCTGAAACTTAAAACTTGCAACCTGAAACTTGAAACCTGCAACCTGATATCTATAATCCCCGAATAATCCCATTAACAGCCACCCAATACCCCCGGTGAAAATCCATACTTTCTTTATCCATCCATTCCGACAACTGTTTCTGCTCGCCTTGCGGTTCAAAGGAATACTCACGGGTGGGAAGGTATAGCTCCGACCGCTCCGGATGAAACTGCACCGCAAAAACGTTGGCGTATTTCTTGTGCCAGATCGCTTCCACCACTTTTTTATCTTGTGAGGTAGCGCCCACTTTAAAGCCTTTACCCGTTTTTTTAACAGCCTGGTGGTGGTAACTATTCACCTGTGGCTGCAGAGTTCTTGTGGCGCCCACTTTCTTGGCCAGCTTTTTTCCTTTAAAGCGGATGCTATGAAAATGAGAGCCCTGTACATCGCAGCATTGATCTTTGAGCTGCGCATAATAATTGCGGTGAATTTGTTCTTTGGGTAAATGGCCTAATCCGGCCGTCTCATCACTGTGATACACTTCAGAGGGGATATCCTGAATCATTGTGCCGCCTGTGGCCACATTCATGGTCTGCATCCCCAGGCAGAAGCCATGGACGAAATAATCCGGTTTCTTTTTGAGGTAAGCCGTGTGTTTGGTGTTCTGCCGGCCGCCCAAAAGATGAAATAAAAAGGAAGCCTCAAAATAGTGACGGAATGGATCGGTTACTTTCGTGCGGGGATGGGGCTGCTCTCCATAAAGAACAGGAGGGATATCCGGGCCACCAAAGAAGAAGGCCCCGGCACTCTTGGTGAATAGTTCTTCAAAAGCATCACTGCACGCATTAGCTGTGTATAAATTGGAAACCATCAAGGTATCGTTCAGCGGGATGAGTTGCATGTTCAAGGTGGTCAAACTATCCAACAGCAATTGTGATTTTGAATAATCATAAGTTTCATGCACATGATAGACCCCAATCAGCTCAATGGCCTCCAGATTCAGTAAGCCTTCCTGCTGCAAGGTGTGGATGACGGTAATGGTAGATTTTGTAGGATGCGCCAGTAACAAGCGTTTTGTGACCCCTTGGGGCAGCTCGTCTGAAAGAAGCTGAGCCGATAGCATGGCCGGTAAAAAGGAGAGGAGTAAGAAGACGGTTCGCATATTTTTTGTTTATAAAGATAGGATTTGACCGATAGCCAGCATGAAGAATCGCCTGTTTTTTTGTGACAAGGTCACAGCTCGCCGAATCCTGGACTAAATAGTGATGAATAGCTGTAGTAGATCCAGTCAGTCGGTGATATTGTAGATGAACACCTGAAAAGTAGTAACGAATGGTGCCGGATACCAACCGCCCATGGAAATAGAACCCATCCGCCCCCAGGTACACTTTGAATCGACCGCCGTACAACTCAATAGTTGCTCAGTAGGCCTGGAATCAAGGTCAGTAGACTTAAAACCGCGGACAAAAGATGTACGGAAGTGGATGACAAGCGTACTGACCCCGAAAAAAGTTGTACTGACCGGGATGGAGAGTGTACTGACCGGGATGAAAGATCTACTGACCAGGATGGAAGGTGTACTGACCAGGATGACAAGCCTACTGACCCAGATAAAATGTGTACTGACCAGGATGACAAACCTACTGACCCACCGGGAAGGGCTACGGAAGACCTCCGTACTACTACTTCAAAAAAAACGGGAAATATTTACTTTTGCCGAAAATGGATATTTTTATTGTTTAGTAATGGCTAATTTGGGGCGCAATTTCGGTACAATGTACCGGATAATGGCAGATAATGGATAAGTAAGGATGAATAATTGTGGGTAACCAGGAGCATATACTCCTTGAATAGGCGGTGTATATGCACTCCATATAGCAAAAGTATATTCACTGATATAGCCAGATGTTATTGGCAAGCCAATTAATTCTACTTTACCATTTTTCATCTTTTGAATAACAGTAGTTTATATCTTTCTGTCGTTTACGATGCCGTTCTATCGAGAAATAGGAAAGTCTAAATGAAGCACTATGCTCAATAAATAGGCCTTCATTTAATGCGCAGCACCCAGTCACGAAGGCCCGGTTGAACTACATCTCTCGCGCCCAATGCGCCTTGGTTTTTAAAAGGTATTTCTCTTGTTGTTTTTATAAAAAGTGGCTTGAAAAGGTGGCCATTAGTGAGGCTAAGGGGTGGTAGCGGCAGCTAAAAAATAGGGAAGAGCCAGCAGCTACCAGGTCCATAAGCTGGCACCATCGTCCAACAATATTTTATCTTTATAACAAGCTTAACAGCTCTTTTTATTTACTGACGAATCTTTATTGTTAAGCAATATTTATTAACTTGGTCAAACAAAGGATAAAACACTTTTACGTTGTACAGCATTCTGGATATTTCAAGGACATTTACTTCGGTGGTTAACATGCAAATTCCAATGGAATAG
This sequence comes from Marinilabiliaceae bacterium, assembly GCA_016342595.1. Taxonomy (GTDB): domain Bacteria; phylum Bacteroidota; class Bacteroidia; order Bacteroidales; family Marinilabiliaceae; genus JAEINY01. The sequence continues at coordinate 11,039 of JAEINY010000141.1, read as the reverse complement.
ACAGTGTAAATTTTGACGTTAGTCAGAATTAACAAAATAAACTTAAAGGAGAAAATTCAATGAACTCAAATAAGAGGGTTTCAAGAATTGCTGGTATATTAATCATCCTTGGAATAATTGCAGGGATTCTAAGTATAGTTCCATTTGTAGAAAGTGGAAATTACCTTAATGAAGTTTATCCAAATAGAAATCAAGTTTTAACTGGAGCAATCTTTCAGTTCTTTTTAGTTCCAATCTATATTGGATTTTCACTTGTTCTGTATCAAGTTTTAAGAAATTATAATAAATCGTTATCGCTTGGATTTGTAGGGTTTAGAATTATGGCAGGAGTATTTCAGTTAATAGGAATGATTTTACTCCCAATATTTATTCTAATAAGTCAGAAATACTTAACTCAGACAGCTTCAAATATAGTACTTTATGAAACTATAGGTGAAGTATTAAAACTATTTCGAGATTTAGCCAATCATTTAGGAGTTATTTTGGCAACAGGATTGGGGAACTTAATTTTATACTATGTTTTTTATAAGGGTAAGCATATACCAGTATGGCTATCATTATGGGGAATAGTTGGGAATAGCCTAATTATGATTGCAAGTTTTTTATTGTTATTTCAGTTAATTGAAGTTATTTCAACAGAATATGGAATTATGACAATGCCTCTGGTACTTCAAGAAATAGTGTTAGCAATTTGGTTATTAGTAAAAGGATTGAATTTGCCATTGGAAACTCAAAATTCGGAAAAATAAAAAACGACCCCACAGCAAGCTGCATAAAGCAAAGGGGGTGCAGTGATTATTGAAAGGTTTTCAGGGGTTTCATTCACCACCAAAGCTTTCAATTGATTTTAAAAAAAAGAAAAGGTATAAACCAATTAAAAGCTTCGGCTCCTTAGCAATATAGAACGCGAATCTGGCCACAATAGCCGATCCGTTGTAAGGCATTTGAAAAACGAGATAACAATGGCATATTTTGAATTTGATAATAAGAAAGTATATTACAATATAAAGGGGGAAGGTGAACCTCTGTTATTATTGCATGGGAACACGGTTTCATCCCGTATGTTTGGTGCTCTGATTAATATATACGCTAAGGAGTTTCAGGTCATAAGGGTTGATTTTCCCGGGCATGGAAAATCTGACCGATTGGAGCAGTTTGATACTGATTTTTGGTTTTATAACTCTAATGTTACATATGCCTTGATTGAAGAGCTACAACTTGATAAGGTTTCAGTAGTCGGAACAAGCGGAGGCGCATTGGTAGCTATTAATTTGAGTTTAGAACATCCGGAGAAGGTGAAATATCTAATTGCAGACAGTTTTGAAGGGGAGTATCCATTGCCATCCTATATTGAATCACTTGAATCAGACAGGGAAAAAGATAAAAGGAAATTACTGGCAAAACTTATTTGGTGGTATTGTCATGGTCTTGATTGGAAGAAAATTGTGGATTTAGATACTATCGTAAATGTTGAGTTTTCGGAGACAGGCAAATCCTTTTTTCATAAATCAATATCCGAATTAAAAGTACCGACATTATTAACAGGCAGTCTTGAGGATGAATACTGCGACCATTTTGATAAAATTTATGCCGACTTAAAAAAGAAAAATGACAGCTTGGAAATTCATCTATTTGAAAAAGGAAATCATCCGGCAATGATATCGAATAAGCGTGAATTTTATAAGATAATTAAGCAGAGAATAATCGATAGCTGATTGGATTGGGAAAACTTCTATTGTGTTATTGCATTTTGTTTTAGGTAAAGAGGAATATAGTTTATATCGAAGATAGTCTAAAATTAGAATTTGAGATAAATACATATGAAGGAGAAAATATTTCAATAAATCAATCCTGTTAATCTTTTTTACTCTTATTAATGAATACTAAATGAAAATCAATACAATAAACGATGCAATCCGGCTTATTACAGAGGAGGCTCCTTTATATACTGCCGCTTACAATGATAGCAATAATAAAGTGGCAAACAAGAAGCATAAAAAAATTATTACAGCAATAAACTTTTTAATTAAGAACAATTCCTTACGTGAAATGAAGCCCCTTCTTAATCATTCTGATTTAAGTATAGCTCATTGGGCAGCAGTATATTTATTAAAATCAGAAACTCAGTTAGCTGAAAAAAAACTGGAAGAAATAGCCTCAAAAGATGATTCTCTAACTTCTCTTGATGCTGAGTATGCATTAATAGAGTGGAGAAATGGTGATTTAAATTTATGGGAAAGGGAGTTATAATAGGAAGATGATTTTTAAAGCAATGGAAATTAAATTGCATTGAATGCGCAATTTATAACATCCAGGGCTGAATGAATCCTATCGACCTTAAAAATCCCGCACTAAAAGCTGATGCGGGATTCTTTGATTATTAGACATAGCTCTCCCTGGCTTTTCCAGAAAAAAAAATAGATTCATCACTTTTTTTGTGTCATTACATTTTGTTTTAGGTAAATATCTACTTTGTTACCCATGCTGGAAGGTTTGTCGGCCTATGAATTGGTGCGTTTTTTAAAGGGCAAGGAACAAGCACGCTGTCTGGTGTGTAGAAAAGGTCTGATGATGCACTACAGAGGCCTGCGTCAACTGGAATGACCAATTGAAAAAAAGAAACGTTCTTTGTTTATTGAAGTGACATCAAACGGCTACCAATGGGCGTAAGGGGGAAACTATGCTCCATCCTAACCCGAACCTAAGAATCAATTGATGAAAGAGTGCCCCTGAGCAATGACAGGTAGCGGCAGATAAAAAAATGGGTAAGAACCAGCAGCTGGCAGGACCATCGGCCGGCACCATGGTCCAACAATGTTTTATCCTTTATAACAAGATTGACCTCTCTTTTTATTTACTGCTGAAACTTCATTGTTAATCAATATTTATAATTCTGGATAAACAAATGCATATCCCGATGAGAAAAACCGTTAATTACAGATGGCCACCAGGTTGTTTTTAATGGCAAACATGACGAGGCTGGCACTGTTCTTACAATTGGTTTTGGATAATAAACTACTTCTATGTCCTTTTACTGTTTGGTTGCTGATGAATAGTTTATCTGCAATTTCATCATTGGTCAGGCCATTGCATATTTCCTTCAGCACTTCTGTTTCCCGTTTTGATAACAAGGATAAATCATCTGCTCTCTTTTCAGGAGCATGCTTTAAATTAATGATTAACTTCCGTAATAATTCATTTGAAAAATAACAATCTCCATTCAGAACGGTGAATATGCCCTTTTCGATTTCTTTTATGCCGCTACCTTTTAAAATATATCCTTTCACGCCGGCCTCAATCATCTGGTAATAATATTCATCATCGTCATAGGCTGAAAGAGCGATTATTTTTAAATCAGGATACCTTTGAAGAGCTTTCTGTGTAGCCTCTATGCCATCCATATCTGGCATTTTCACATCCATCAGTACTAAATCAGGTTGACTGGAATCAAGTATTTCCAGAAATTTCTTTCCGTTGGAAGCTTCTCCTGTTACATTGGCGATACCCTTTTTTTCTATTAACATTCTCAATCCTTCTCTAATAATTAAATGGTCATCGACCAAACACAACTTTGCTTTTTCCATAATGATAATGTTTTAAAATACAATCTCTTTTTCTGTGGCTGTTGCGAGACAGGCATTTATAGACAAGATTGTGTATGTTAATAAAATTCAAATTTGTATTAACAGAAGGGTTTGTATCAATACCTGAAAAATATTCACTTGTGTAATTGACAGTTTTTGGGGCATGACCAAGCCTTTTTTTACTTATGTATACTACTTCTGTTTAAAAAAAATCCTTGCATTCAAAAAAAATCAGTCAGTTAATGATATGTATTCATAACTATTAATTGAAATATAATCAAATAAGAGGATATTATCAAGACTTGTTTAATTCATAACAGATTTTTTTTGGGGGGGGAGTAAAAGTTGGGGAAAGATCCACCTTTTTTACTTTGTGAAAACTACATAAAAGGGGCTATACATTCAATTGATTCGGGTGTAAATTTATATGGTAAAAGTAGATTATCATTTAAATACAGGGTATATGGACAAGAAAAACATTGAATCTTATCTCACCTTTAAGCTGCAAAATGAACTATTTGCAGTCAGTGTACATAAGGTTTTGGAAATTATCGAAACCGGTGAAGAGCATACTATCACTCCATTGCCAAAAGCTCCCCCCACCATTTCAGGGGTGGTTAATTTTCGTGGCAATGTGATACCAGTAGTTGATACCAGGAAAAAGTTTGATTTTCAGGATTATCTCAACGGCGATAAGTATGTTGTAATTGTTTTAAATCTCACTATTAATGGTAGTGATCACTTTATAGGTGCTCTGGCTGATAAAGTGGTTGATGTCATTGAAATTGATGCCAATCTCATTAAACCGGTTCCGGAAGTAGGACAAGGCTACAATTCGGAATTTATTCAGGGTGTGGTACATTACGACAATCGGTTTATTATGGTTCTAAATCTGGAGGCTGCCATGGGAACAAATGAGATCATTACATTAAAAGTGGATGAGGCCTCTGAGACTGAAACAGAATCCCATTCGTTGGAGCAGCAGGAGGATGTAGGTGTTTCGTCTGTTGAAGTAGAAGAGAATGAAGTTGTTGATGGGAATGAATAGGAGGTTGTAAAGAAATAGTACCAGTCGGAAAGAGGTAGTTAGTTTAATAATTATAAAAAGTAAGTATATGAATTTCAATGATCTTAAACTAGGTTCAAAGCTGTCAATCGGTTTTGGTGTTTTATTGTTGATAGCATTCGTTCTCGCAGGGATGGCTATATTTAACATGTCAAATATTGCCACTAAAGCAAAAAGTTTGACTGAAGAATATGTTCCGGAAGTTAAATTTGCTGTTGACCTCCGAGGTGCTGCTAACCGTACTATGTATCAGATGCGAGGGTATGGGTTAACGTCAGAAGACGAGTATTATCGAAATGCATTGAGGGAGATTGATGCGATAAAACGGGCACTCGCCGATGGTGAGGAGTTAAATAATAATTCCGTTAATCTGGTTAAGCTTGCCGATGAGTTGAAGGTGACTAATGAGGTGGTATCTAAGTATATTTCCTTGATGGATAAAACCGTTGCAGTAAATAAAGACTTAGCGGATTCCCGTGAAATGATGAACCAGTCAGCAAGTGTTTATATAACAAACTGTAGTAAATATCTGGAAAGCGAAAATGAAGAAATGCTTAAGGAGATAAAAGCAGGGATCGCTAAGCCAGAACGTTTGAAGAAGATTACTCAAATCAATGATGTTATAGATTTAGGTAATACTATCAGAATAGAAAATTTCAAATCACAATCTACCCGCAATATTAAAGGTATCCAGCAGGCACTAAATAATTTCCCTAAAGTATTTCAGCTTTTGCATCAGTTGCAAAAAACAACACGTCAAGATAGGAATATAAGGATTTTGGATGAGATTGAGGAGAATGTTGAGTTGTACCAGGAAGCGATGAATTCTTATATTACTGATTGGGGATTGCTGCAGCAAGTTGCAAAAGATCGGGATGAAGGAGGAAAGAATCTGATTACGAGTTGTGTTGAAATTGCTGATGCTGGTCTTTCAAATACACAACAAATAGCAAGTATTACCTATGAGAAATTGAATAGTGCGAATAACCTGATGATTATTGGTATGTTGTTGGCTCTTATTGTAGGTGTGGTCTTTGCCATGTTTTTAACTAAAGTAATAACTAATCCATTACATAAAGGAGTAGATTTTGCCAATCAAATTGCTAAAGGAGACTTGAGTGCTACAATTAGTATAGAGCAAAATGATGAGATTGGACAGTTGGCTATTTCATTGCGAAATATGATTGCTAAGTTTAAGGAAGTGGTGGAAGGTATTGTTGTTGGAGCTGATAATATTGCCGGTGCCAGTCGTCAATTAAGTTCAGGAGCACAGCAGATATCAGCAGGTGTTAGTGAACAGGCTTCTTCTACCGAGGAGGTTTCATCCTCTATGGAAGAAATGGCTTCCAATATTCAACAAAACACCGAAAATGCACGAAAAACACGTGATATCTCCACAAAGGCGTCCACGTCAATGGAACAGGTGTCAAATGCATCTGAACAAAGCAAGAATGCTGTTCATGATATCTTTTCTAAAATTAATGTGGTTGTGGAAATAGCCGAGAAGACTGATCTATTAGCGATTAATGCGGCTGTGGAAGCTGCTCGTGCAGGTGATCAGGGGCGTGGATTTGCCGTAGTGGCTGCTGAGGTACGGAAACTGGCTGAGCGAAGTCAGTTGGCGGCGAATGAAATAGTGGAATTGGCCGGGCGGGGACTTAAGCTTACCGAAGAGTCTACTGAAATGTTGAAAGCTATTATGCCGGATATTCATGAAACATCAAGATTGGTTGACGAAATTGCAACTGCCAGCGTGGAACAGGAATCAGGTGTTAACCAGGTAAACAGTGCTCTGCAGCAATTAAGTATAGTTACTCAACAAAATAGCTCATCTGCAGAGGAAATGGCCAGTAGTTCGGAAGAGTTAGCTTCTCAAGCTGCTGAGTTGGAAGAGATAACATCTTATTTCACGATTGATAAATTGAACCAGGTGAAGAAGAAGAAGCGGTTAGAAACAATAAGTTATGTGCCTCCAAGAGGTATCGGAAATGTTAAGCATGAGGAGAAAGAGCAAAGCGCAGTAATTGACCTTGGACCTTATAAGGAGAATTTGAAGGATTATACAGATATGTAATTTTTTAGGTGTTTAATGAAACAAAGGTGAGTGCTAAAAAGGTGTTTGCCTTTGTTTAACAATTGTTTTTCTTAAACGGATCCGTCCTGCAATTAATGTCCTCATGGAGATATAAATGAGGATTTTATCCGGAGGAATTGTATAGTACAGGTACATATATAATTTGAGAGAAAAGACGAAACTATGAAATGGAATAACTTGAAATTAGGCCGTAAATTCTTTCTTGCTTTTGGTATTATTATCGCCTTATTGATAATATCTGGTTATTGGGCGATAAATGGTATTGGCCTCATTGTGGATAATGCAGAAGAAGTAATAGGCGGTAATAAACTTCGTACAAATTTAGAGAGTAAATATGTCGATCACTTGCTGTGGGCACAGGAAGTCAATAAACTATTAACCGATGAAAAAGTAACGGATCTTACCGTCCAGACCGATCATCACCAATGTGCCTTTGGGCAATGGTATTATGGTGAGGGGCGCAAAAAAGCGGAAGCTTTGGCTCCGGGGTTAAAGTCTATTCTTAATAGATTTGAAGAACCGCATGAGCATCTTCATCATTCAGCCATAAAAATTTCTGAGGTGTTTAAGCAGGTCGATTGGAATATTGTCGTCCAGTTAAGACAAGCCGAGTTGGATCATGTCATGTGGTTGAATAAAGTGAAAGATGCTATTTTTATTGAAAACAGCAGATCTATTGAAGTCATTAAGGATCCTAAACAGTGTAGCTTTGGCAAATGGCTGGAAACTGAAGAGGTAAAAACACTGGCGCGAAGGCACCCGGAACTTCATTCCTTATTAAATGATATTAAATCATCGCATAAAAAATTACATGTTAGTGTGCACCAGGCTGAAGCTTTTTTACGAAAAGGGGAAAGGGACCGGTCAAAAAACTACTTTTCAAATACCATCGTGAATAACACCAATGAGGTGATCTCTCAATTACACTCATTTGTATATTGGACAGAAGATAACTTGAACGGCATGAAAGAAGCCAATAACATTTATCAAACAGAAACAATGGGTCAATTGGCGCATATGGGAGAACTTTTTGATGAGGTTATTGATCAATCGAAAAATTTCATATTAACCGATGAGGTTATGTTGGATAAAGCAACGAATACAAGAGCTGGTGTTATTTTCTTCATCATTATTGCTGTTATTATAGCAACTCTTCTGGCTATGTTTATCACTCGAAACTTACTCGCCCCGATAAATAAATCATTAAAATTTGCCAATCAGGTTGCAGATGGTAATCTAACTGCCAAAATTGATGTTGACCAGAAGGATGAAATAGGAGAATTGGCCATTGCATTAAAAAATATGGTTGTTCGGCTAAAAGATATAGTTACCAGTATTAAGACGGGGGCAGATAATATTTCATCAGCCAGTCAACAGCTTAGTTCCGGAGCTCAGGGGATATCTTCAGGAGTTAATGAACAGGCTGCTGCAGCAGAAGAGGTATCCAGTTCCATGGAAGAAATGGCTGCAAATATTCAACAAAATACAGAGAATGCCTTGAAAACGCAGGATATTTCAACCAAAACTTCAACATCGGTAGGGCAAGTTGCTTCTGCATCGGAAGACAGTAAGAAAGCAGTGCATGATATTTTCACTAAGATAAATGTTGTTGTTGAAATTGCTGAGAAAACAGATTTGTTGGCTATTAATGCAGCGGTTGAAGCTGCCCGTGCAGGTGATCAGGGGCGTGGCTTTGCTGTTGTGGCTGCCGAAGTACGAAAGCTGGCTGAACGAAGTCAATTGGCTGCCAGTGAAATTGTCTCTCTTGCTGAAAAAGGGATGAAATTAACAGAGGAGTCCAATCAAATGCTTACTTCCATTGTTCCCGATATTCAGGAGACATCGCGCCTGGTAGATGAGATAACTAGTTCGAGCCGGGAACAAGAGACTGGCGTCAACCAGGTAAATAGCGCGCTTCAGCAGCTGAGCATGGTAACACAACAAAATGCTTCTTCTTCCGAAGAGATGGCTAGTGGATCAGAAGAGTTGGCCTCTCAGGCTACGGAATTGGAGGATATTACGACCTTCTTTAAGCTTGATGATGCCATTTATTCTAATAAAAGGCGTAGGGATTCAATTAATTACGTCCCACCTAAAGGGTTGGCTAAGAGTGATGGAGAGGAAAGAGTCAAAGATAAAATGGTCGATATTGATTTGGGTTCTAATCAGGAAGACTTATCCGATTATACAAGTATATAGGTGGTCGCCAAATTGGTTGTAATAAGGTGAAGTACTGCAACGGGTCTGGCTTTGATTTTAATACTCTTTTTCTCTTTAGCTAGCTTATCCTGTAATTTTTTAGACTCATGGATACAAACGATATTTCTAAATTTAAACAACTGTTCATTGAAGAGGTTACCACACTATTGAACTCAATGGAGGGCATTATTCTGGAACTTGAAAAGAAACCGGGGGATGCCGGGTTAATTCAGGAAGTGTTTCGGGTGATGCATACCATTAAAGGGGTAAGTGGGATGTATGGCTATCAGCCTATGAATGAATTAACACATCATCTTGAAAATATTTATGATCTGGTTAGAAATGATAAGCTTGGTATTAATGAGCAAATTCTTGATTTAACATTAAAAGCGGTAGATCAGTTGTTTGTATTGATTAATGATCGTGATATTGAGAAAGCAGATAACAGGAGTAACCAGGAAAGATTGTTAAAGGAATGCGATCACATCTTAGCATCCGTCAAGTTGCATTTTGAACCGACACCCTCAGCAGGAAGTAAAAAAGAAAATATAATCCGCACGTATCATATTATTTTAAAAACACCTCAAAGTATAGACGATTGCGGGATCAAATTATTTTATGCCATCAAAGATTTGGCAGAAGTGGCACAAATAAAATCTGTGACCGGTCTCCCCATGAGATCAGATGGGGTTGAACAATGGAATATTTTTGCAACGGGTAATGTGTCCATGGAGGAGATTGAAGAGGCCCTTATGTTTGTGTACGAATATTGCATCATTTGTAAAATTGCTGATTTTGATATTTTCAATGCCGATGCACTGGATGAAAAGGCGAAAGAATTAGTCGAACACTCCGCTGAAATTGATGAATCGGTAAATCAGCCAAGTGATTTGGAGGGAATGGATGTGAAGTCAGGCAAGCTTAATAAACTTCAATCGGCGATTGATTCCATTCGAAAAAATACACATCGCATTTCGGTGGAATCCGAAAAACTTGATCACCTCATGTACCTGGTGAGTGAATTTGTCACCATATCCTCGCAGCTTAATATTTCCAAGTCGGCACGTGAATTTCTCTCTTTACGCCCTCATTTTGAGAAGCTGGATAAACTGGCCCGGCAATTTCGGGCTAACGTGATGGATGTGAGATTGGTTCCCATTCGGGATATGACACCTAAGTTTATCCGGATGGTCAGAGATATTTCTCACGATCTGGGGAAAGAGGTGGACTTTGTAACCGAAGGGATGGAGACAGAATTGGATAAAAGTTCGGTTGATATGATTGCCGAACCGCTTGTTCACCTGTTACGGAATGCTTTGGATCATGGGATTGAAATTCCGGAAAAGCGCATGGAATCCGGAAAAGATGGTAAAGGAACGGTGAAATTGAAGGCCTGGAGTAGTGGGAATAATATTTTTATCGAAGTATCAGATGATGGTAAAGGTCTAAATCGCAAAGCTATATTAAAGCGGGCCACAGATAAAGGGTATGTGCAACAACCCGATAAATTGACAGAGAAGGAGGTCTTTAATTTAATTTGTATGCCTGGTTTCACTATGACCGATGAAGTGACGACCCTCTCAGGCAGAGGTGTTGGGATGGATGTTGTAAAACAGAAAATAGTTGAAATGCGTGGTGAATTGGATATTAACAGTCAGCCCGAAAAGGGAACTGTTTTTACCATTAAATTACAACAATCCATTGCTATTTTGGAAACCCTCCTGTTACGGACTGATAATATGAATTGCTTAATACCAATTACTGATATTGAAGGGTGCTCCCAACGATCATATCAAGAGGTGAGTAGTCGGATAAAACATGGAACGATTGGTTATGAGGAACGATTGATTCCGTTTGTCTCATTACGTGAATTATTCAGTCTTAATGGTGATCGGCCCGAAATGACCAAGATGATTATATTGAAAAAGAATGAGAACCGGTTTGCCATTTTTGCCGATCAGATTATCGGTCAGCATCAGGCCGTTTTAAAACCAATGGGTGATTTATTAAAAGATCATCGTGAGATATCTGCAGCCAGCATTTTGGGAAATGGGGAAGTGGCCTACCTGTTGGATATGAATGCGTTGGTTTGATA
>JAEINY010000140.1 GCA_016342595.1 Marinilabiliaceae bacterium | reverse complement strand
AAGCGTTTCGAATCATAATATAAATCATTGAACAACCTGATCTTGACCCGTTGATTCTGACGCGTTGAACTGGCCACAATGATGGGAAGGGCTAAAGTGAAGAAGGCGAAAAATCCCACATCCCAGAAAAATAGTATAACCACTACTGCTCCAATCAACGACAAACCACTAACAATCGGAACGGTATAATCACTATCCGCAATAACATCATCAACATCTACATTTAAGCGGTTATGACAATTATCACAACGCATTTCAAACACCTTTCCTTTGGCTTTGGCAAGATCCAGACGATCACCAACCAGAAAAGCTTTTACTCTTAATTTTGATTCACAATGGGGACATTTGGTAATTAATTTCATACAAGGAAAAGTTTTGAGACTATGAATATATACTTTTTATTTATCACACCCATAACTTTACAAAATAACCCCACCTAAAAATTAAAGGTGGGGTTATTTGCTGAATAATAAACATCCCAATTCTCAATAATCTAGTCTGTCAACTTATCCTTTGTTTCAGTTTCTTCATGTGTTGATTTGCTTGATCCATAGATCACATAATCAGCATAACTATTTTCATCTTTCCCTTTCCAGATAAGCTTACCGGTTTCGCATACATCTCTTATTAAGCGATACAAGTCATTGGCCAGCTGCATGCGTTCGCTCTGCTTGCGGGAACGGATATTTTCCATTTCCGTTTGTTCATCCAGCGCATCATCTAATAGCCGGATTTGGGCTTTTAACTGCGTTAAATAATCTGCATCGATGTGATGAGAGGCTAACGCATCCAGCATACTCTCAGCTGAACTGATGGCATTGTTTCCAAAAACAATAATGTCCCGGTCATTCATACTGGCCAGGCGCGAAAAACGAAACAGCTTGTAGTTAATACTATTTTCACCCAATGCGCGCTTACATCGATGCCTGAGATCAGCCAATAAATCATCTACACTGCTGCGTGCTTCATTTTTACTGTTTGTTTTAAGCATCTGCTGACCAATCCAGTATTCGTCGGTGGGCAAATCACGTAACACATCAGCCTTGGTACGTATTTTCAAAGCGGTGTCGGGCGCAAACCCATAAACACTCAATTGTTCCTGATCCCGAATAATAATAGGCTCCATCTTATCAGACCGCTGAATGAGTTCTGAATAGGGGAAATTAAAATCTTTCTTCATCTGCTTAAAAATTTAATGAATGAATGCGAACATTGACGTTTATAAAAAAACTGCGTAGACAAATCAATTAACCAAAATGCAAATCTTTGTACTATTAAAGTTAAGTCAATTTTATTTTTATTGTAAACAGCTCTTTCTTTTTCATTGACAAAAGAAGCTTTTGATATGACTAACGTGTAAATTCCATACACGAGCGCGAGATTCTCATTGATGAACCTGATTTTACTGATCCCTTCGATTCACTGGTATAATCATTCCACCTTAAGTGCGCCCATTCTCCACTTTTTTCCCGACAACGACGACGTCGTTGAGGTGTAAAAGGCAATTTTTAAGGTGACTAACTACGTCATTGTTGTATAAAAGTAAGTTTTCGTAGGCACTTATGGCGTTGTTGAGAAGAAAAAACCAGTTTTTGAGGCGGCTAAGGTCGTTTTTACCCCATCAAAAGCGATTGTTGAGCAGACAAACCGAATAATGACAGGGAATAGAGAAATATGGTCAAAAAAGGAACTCATTCACAACCATTTTCAGATGAATCGACGCTACCTGACATCCCCTTCTGGCGTATATACTACCGGGATGCCTTCTGTTTCACCTGGTAAATCTGTACCCCCCGGCGTTTCCCCTTGAGTTTGATCTTATCAATCTCCTTAAAACTAAACTCATCCTGATTATCGAGTGATTCATACAATACCCCTGAAATAAGCAAATCTTGTTTGTAGGCATTGCACATGGATTCGATACGGGCTGTGGTGTTGATCGTATCCCCATTGTAAGAGATGTCGCGGCGTACATTGCCCACTTGCAACACCATGGTTTTACCAATGTGTAGTCCGGCTTTAAAGGCAGGCACCTCCCCATATTTCCAATTGTAATACCGCGACCGTCGTTCAATCACCCTTAAAAAAGCGAAGAATGATTTGATGCAATTATTATTCTTAGTCCCTTTTTTTACATCCCACGATACAATGGCCCCATCACCCAGGTATTGATAAATATCACCGTGATAATTATCCACCATGGCCATGTCATTAAACACATCCTGTACCAGGTGACTGAACTTCTTATGCCCGATACTTTCGGCAATGGTGGTCGATTTCTTCATATCGATAAACATGAAAATGCGCACCTCTTCCCGCGGTTTATTGAGCCGACCCAAAAACCAATCGAAGAAAACCCCCACCCCAATCTTGCTATAAATTTCTTTAAACAAACTATTGATAATACATACCAAATAAAAATAAACCAGGAAACGTAACCAATCCATATTAAAGGAGGGTACGCGCTTCAGTAAGCCCTTGTAATTTAAAAACTCAATGGCTTTAATCCCTTTATTGGCAGCCATAAAAATGATCGTATACCCCAGTGCCAGGTAAAGCAGCGATCGCAAAAACACGACGTTACGAATGGGGGAATAGCGCATCATACGATCGGAAAAGAACATATCTATAAAGGAAAAAAACAAGGTAATACCTGTGGCTAAATAAAGGATATTACCATAAACGACATCGACATGAAGCAGGCCAAAGTAATTAATAAAGAAGGTTTCATTACCCGTCATGAAAAGATAAAAGAACAAAGCCCCATTCCAAAACAAGAAATGATACTTCAACTTCCGAAAGACCTGAGTGGCCCAAATTTTCATCTTTTCCTTTAAGAACATAGTTGCGATTTCGGCTCAAAACTAGTAAAAAATGGGAATGAGCCGTGGTGTTGAAGAATGTTTGTGAAGTCCGTGGTCAGGCAGTAAATTAATTACAAACACGGAGACACTGAAGCACAGAGCTTTTCCTTTCTTAAAAACAATTCCGCCTCTGATAATTCTCTATGATCGTCTTTCCCGGCTACAATCAGGATTAATAACCACCCCGCCTTCGGCACCCCTCCTAAGAAAAATCAGGAGAGCCTGTGCCGCTTAGCGGTAGGAAAAGCGTGACCGAGAGAATTTTCTCCTCCTTTTTTCAATAGCCTGTCCCGATCTTTTATCGGGAAGGAGTACCGCAAAGGATGAGTGGGGAGGTGGTTATTTGTTTAAAAGCGGTTTCACTGCATTCAAGACCTAAGGAATTGTATCGAAATAACTTTTAATATTTAAGGAAGAAATATCGGTTAGATTCCTATTCTATTTTTTTAACCACGAATTACACTAATTAAGCGAATTAGTTTTCCTTCGAAAAACACCAAGCAGCTAAACTGTTTTTAATACCAATTAAATATCAAATGCGAATAGCTATCGCATGCGCTGGTATAATGCCGATACATAATCAAAGGGCGTTTAGAAGTGAAACGCACTAAAGGCCCATTTTGATTAGTAAACGGTATAATTAGTTAAATTCGAGAAATTAGCGGACAACAAAACAGGAAACAGCGAAGCTGTTGTCTGACACATTTGTGTCCATTTGCGATATTTGTGGTTTAAAAGTTATTTTAATTACTCTGCCAAAGGACTCAAAGTGCATCACAAAGGCACACCAACATTTATTTTTCTTTGTGTTCCTTTGTGACTTCCTTGGTGTTTCTTTGTGGTTCACTTTAAACTTTTGCCAAATAATACACGAATATTACTGGCAAGACACTAAGGGTCCGGCTTTCGTTACAGATTTTACTACCTTTACAATGAAATATCATCTATTTTAAAACTCGCATTACATGAAAAAGCTTAATTTATTATTGGCAGCTTTGGTATTGGTTGTTTCAACCTCTTTGAATGCCCAAAGTAAAGTAGAAACGTTAACTGAATTTCTGAATGGTATCATCTCCTTCGAGAATACAGCACAAAATGCCGGCACCCCCATCTCAACCATCAAAGAACTAGCATCTGCTCAGGCAGACAAGACCATTGATCTGACCAAAGCAAACGTAAAAGAAGTGCTGGCACAAGCGAAGGATTACCATTTTGTGGTTATCACCGTAGGTACACATACTATTGTCCGCATCACCGACCTGAACGATTGCATCCAGAGTGGCTCATGGGGTACTTGCATGCCAATGGGGGAAGGATATATACAAAAGAGTGGCTTAACCAATAAAAATGATTACATCAACAACATTATTGGCATACCTAATACGCAGGAGCGTAAAGTTTATTTCTTCAAGAAGAAATAACACTGACAGCAAGTGCAAATTTGAAACGCATAACAATGAAAGGTAGCTCAATTTTAGGCTGCCTTTTTTTATATCTTTGAGCTTAATCTTTCAATCGTTGCCATGACATTTCTGAATAACATTATAAAATCTAAAACCCTCTATGTAGTCACGACTGCCCTATTAACTTTTGGATTGACTGAGCTAGCCGCCCGCTTCCCCCATGCCGTTGAACAAATTTATTCCAGAAATATTTACCCTTTTATTTCCAGCATCCTCTCCTACCTCACCGGATGGATTCCTTTTTCAGTCACAGATTTGTTTTACCCGGCATTGGGCCTCTTCCTGGTGTTCTTAATAGTATTCACCATTCTCCGCAAATTAAGAATCTCCCAGGCATTTAAACTACTCTTAAACACTGTAGCATTGGCTTACATCGCCTTTTATTGGTTATGGGGATTTAACTACTACCGTGCAGATTTAAATGATCGCCTGGCCTTGCCTGCAGTCACGCCCTCTACCGAAGAATTCACGACTGCTTTTTCATGGATCATTGAATGCACTAACCAATCATGGATGCCCATGGATTCACTCGATCAGGATGAAATCCAACAGGCTGTTTCAAATGCCTATGTTGAAAACAAGCAGTGGCTACAATTGGACAGATATGGCGAAAGCCGTCCGAAGACACCATTATTCAGTCGTTTTTGGGCAGCTGCAGGCATAGGAGGTTATTATGGTCCGTTCTTTAGTGAAATACACACCAACCACTATCTCTACCCCACCGAATACCCGTGTGTATTGGCCCATGAAACAGCCCATCGCATGGGCATTACAAGTGAAGCGGAAGCCAACTTTTACGCCTGGTTTGTCTGTCATCAATCCGATGACCAACGCTTACAATACAGTGCCAACACTTATCTTCTACGTTTTTTCATCTATCAGGCCCGTCACCTGCCTGAGTTTAAAGAGCTGATCCAACCGATTCGCCAAGAGGTGAGAGATGATTTCCGGTCACTTCGGGCTCATTATCGTGCGCTCAGCAATGAACAAATTGAAAAAGCCGCTTCAAAGGCCAACGATGCTTACCTCAAAACCAATAAGGTGAAAGATGGTATTGATGATTATAACGGTATCATAAAGTATGTGATGGATTATCGAACCGCTAAGAACGCTGCTCTTATTACCCCCCATTAAGACCGATGTGTTAATAAATTTTGCGTTTTCATTAACCTCTTTTAACCGAATAAATTTCTATTTTTGCAGCCATATTTTGGCGACCTGTTAACATTGCAGACCGATCAGTTGTAGTTTCTCACCTTGAAACCCAGAGCCACCCGGCTTTGCTCAAAAAACTGACGCAGATGTTGCCAGGGAGAAGGTCTCGCCCGGTAAAAATTCTTAATTCATAAACAATATGAAGCGATTTTGGCGCTTATACCGGCCTCACTATCGGGAAACCCGGCGTTTGGCATTACCTGTGATCATTGCACAGGTGGGACAGATCACAGTAGGATTGGCGGATAGCATGATGATTGGTCATTTGGGCAAAACACCTTTGGCAGCTGCTGCATTTGCCAATACTTTATTCTCACTCCCCCTTATTTTTGGGATGGGATTTGCCATGGCCATCACCCCTTTAGTTGGAAATGCGCTGGGTAAAGAGAAATGGCAAGAGCTTATCACATTAAAAAAGAGTGCGTTCATCTCCAACATACTGATGGCACTGGTTTTGATTGGTGCCATTGCCGGTCTTTACATGGTCATGCCTCACATGCGGCAACCCGACAGTATATTACCCTTATCACAGCCCTACTTTATTATTATCGGTTGTTCCATTGTTCCACTCATGCTCTTTCTGGCGGGCAAGCAAGTAGCTGAAGGCCTATCGAATACCCGGATATCCATGTATATTACTATCACGGCCAATGTTTTAAACATCATCGGCAACTACCTGCTCATCAGGGGCCATTGGGGATTCCCTGAAATGGGGCTGAATGGGGCTGGTCTATCCACTTTAGTGGCCCGCATTGTGATGGCTATTCTCATGATCATTGCCATGCGAAAAATGCCATTATTGCATAAATACAGTCGCCTATTCCCTGTGAAAAACACGCTTCATCAGTTGAAATCACTCTACCAATTAGGCCTGCCCATGGGATTACACATGTTTGCCGAGGCATCTGCCTTTATTATGGCCGGTATCATGATGGGGTGGATCAGCGAAACCGGCTTGGCGGCCCACCAAATCGTAATGAGTCTGTCTACTTTTGGATTTATGCTGTACCAGGGCATTGGGGTCAGCACCACCATACGGGTTAGTCAACTTACAGCCCGACAAGTACCTGCACTGGTCAAAAGAGCGTCCTCTGCTTCCATTCAAGTAGTGGTGGTCATGGTGGTGATCATCTCTTCTCTCTTTCTAATCCTGCGGCATTGGCTGCCACAACTCTTCACCAACGAGCCCGATGTGATTGCACTGGCTTCACAACTGGTCGTCATCCTGGTGGTTTTCCAGTTATTTGATGCCTTTCAAATCATCTATTCCGGTATCCTGCGTGGCATGTCAGATGCTAAAGTTCCGGGCTTACTCACGTTCATATCCTATTTTGTGGTGGCCATTCCATTTAGTTATTGGGCTGCTTTTCACGGGGGATTTAAGGAACAAGGTATTTGGTTTGGTTTTCCATTAGGATTAGGCGTGTGTGCTGTTCTGTTTTATTTCCGAATCAACCGATTGATGCAGGTGCAACTTAAACAAGTAAAGGCATCCTGTTAGGGAAAGTCAGCTACACAATTACATCTTCATCAAATTAATAAACACAGAATCAAAATACACCATAATAAGCACTGCCATACAAAATTAGAGATCTATATAAAGCTTTTACAAATTGAATCCTTCGGTTCAATAATGGAAATGAGGTATTAATTTCTCTTGACTAATGATCTATATTTCTTAAATTGAGAAATATCAGGTGATGTGATCATGAAATATTACTGTCATTAAAGGTATGAGGCCACTTTTCCAGTTAACTACCAGGAAGCTATTAATCTTTTTGCTCTTACTCTTTTCTGAGGGCTGGATACTACTTGGTCAATCGTCTCACATCCATTTTCAACATCTTAACATTGATCACGGATTATCTGATAACATCATCCTTTCCTTCTTCCAGGATTCTCGTGGCTTCTTGTGGATGGGAACGACCTACGGATTAAACCGGTACGATGGCCAGAATTTCAAAATTCATTATAACATCAGCGATGATTCAACTACAATCGCGGGACAGACGGTCTACACCATTACAGAAGATGCTCCTGGAAATATATGGGTAGGTACTCGATATGGCGTTAGCATTCTGGATGTAAAAACAGACCGTGTCATAAAACACCTCACCATTGAAAACACAAAAGGAGCCATTGCCAGCAATAAAATTAATGTTCTCCACAGTGATAACAATGGTTTTATTTGGATAGGAACATCAAAAGGTTTGTCTGTTTACAATCCCTCATCTAATCGTTTCATACCGTTTTCAAACAGAAAAAAAACCTCATCTCGTTAGCCGACGAAGCCATTATTGACATCAAGTCTGATAATGAAAACAGGGTATGGGTGGCGACAGATCGTGAGCTTTATCAAATTAATACATCGACCTTTACTATCACCCCTTCTTTTAATAGCACCCCAAAACCTAACAACTCCTTTTCCTTGCAATTATCTGCCTTTTGCTTTGATCGTCAAGGACTATTATGGACTGCCAATAAAAAAGGTGAAATCAATGTTTACACAATTGAAGATTCCAGCCACCCCCAGTTGATTAATGATCGTTTTGATCTGACTGACACAAAACTAGCTTCACCTATTACAGATATTTGTGAAGATGATAATGGTAACCTTTGGATGACCACCCAATGGACGGGTGTTTCCATCTTTTCAAAAAACG
Source organism: Marinilabiliaceae bacterium (assembly GCA_016342595.1). Taxonomy (GTDB): domain Bacteria; phylum Bacteroidota; class Bacteroidia; order Bacteroidales; family Marinilabiliaceae; genus JAEINY01. The sequence goes on along the minus strand of JAEINY010000140.1, from coordinate 8,123 downwards.
ATGGTACATTCAAAACCTACCTGAACAATCCAGACATTGACCATTCTATATCCTGGAATAACATATTGTCACTTTTCAAATCCAAGTGTGGGACTATGTGGATTGGCACCTATGGCGCCGGCACCGATTATTGGCATCCTTCCATGCAGAAATTCAATCTCTTTCAATACCAAAAAGGGCGGCAGGACGGTATAAGTGTGCAAAGTGTAAATGCCATTATCACGGATCATCAGAATCGCATCTGGGTGGCCGGCTTTGGCAAAAGTAACATGGATGTCATCAATCGAAATAACAACACGGTAATTAGTCTGCATCATACCCCTTTGAAATATGCAACTGTTTTTCATCGGGACCAAACATATCCCGACTCCATCATGTGGTTATCTGGCAATACCCATCAATTATTTAAGCTGGATCTCACCAATTTGGAAATCATTCAAACCTATCGACTCACACAAAAACCTGGCAGTGTTTCAAAAATAATAGAGGATGATCATAACAACCTATGGATCGCATCCTCCAAAGGACTCATTGAATTTTCAAAAACTACCGGAGCCATCACCGTTCACAATATTGAGAATACTACAACAAAAACACCTGTACCCCTTTTTGACATTATTTTTGAGTCGCCTGAAAAAATTTGGGCAGCATCCAGAAATGGTCTCTATGGCTTAAATATCATTACAGGTGAAATCAATCACTTTACACATATACCCAACGATAGCACCTCCCTTTCCTCCAACCATGTCTTTGATTTATTAAGGCATGATGATGGAAACATATGGATTGGCACCGACAATGGCATTAGCATCTATCATCCAAATGCTCATTCATTTACCTTCTACAATACAAGTAATGGACTTAAAAGTAATTTGGTACTAGCTCTCGAAGAAGATTTAAATGCAATGGTCTGGATGAGTTCTAACAGAGGCCTGACCAAAATAAACCCAAATTTAAATCAGTTCACTCATTATGATGTCGATGATGGACTACAGAGTAATGATTTTTCGTCGGGGACCAGTCACGTGAGTTCCACAGGAGAACTGTTTTTTGGAGGCACCAATGGTTTGAATTCATTCTATCCAAACAAAATAATCAGCAATACCTACATTCCTCCTGTAGCCATCACTGATTTTCAGATTTTCAATCAATCGATCTCGCTTTCTGAAACGCGTAATAACCAACCAATCCTTACCTCTCAAATAGAATATGCGAAAGAACTTGTAATAACCCACAAAGAAAGCGTACTCACTTTTAAATTTTCAGCCTTGAATTATGTACTACCCTTTAAAAACAGATATGCTTATAAACTTGAGGGAATGGATAACCATTGGCACGATCTTAACCATCGTAATCACATTACCATTACAAATCTTGTACCTAAAACCTATGTATTACACGTTAGGGCGGCAAACAATGATGGTCTATGGAACAACTCCGGTACTCATTTAAAATTAACTATAACACCTCCTCTTTATAGACGCACTTGGTTTATAATACTATTCTCCGTATTGATTGCAATCACCCTCTATTCCATTTATCTCGCCCGGATTTACTTTCTCAAAAAACAAGCCCGACTACTGAAGCAACAGGTAAATGAACGAACCATCGAACTAGAAAAAAACTCATTGGCACTACAGGAAAGCAATACTTTATTGGAAGAGAAAAACGAAGAGATACTGATACAAAAGGAGCTGCTGGAAGAACGAAATGAAGAGATCATGCTTCAAAAAGAACAAATTGAAGTGCACCACTCAGAGCTGGAAAAATTAGTAGATAAACGCACACAAGAATTAAGAGTGGCAAAAGAAAAAGCAGAAGAATCAGACCGATTAAAATCGGCCTTTCTGGCCAATATGAGTCATGAGATACGCACGCCCATGAATGCTATTATCGGTTTTTCAAACCTACTTGATCATCCGGAGATAGAAGAAGAAAGCAAAGCAGACTTCATCAAGCAGATCCACTCCAATAGTGAATCACTTTTACAGTTGATCAACGACATCCTCGATCTTTCAAAGATAGAAGCAGGTCAATTACAAGTAACGCTTGAGCAAATTGACTTGAATCAGTTATTACCTGAAATCTATAAATTATTTTTGAGCGAATCACAAAAGCCAGAAAACAGTTCCATTAATTATTCCATTCATATTCCCGAAAAAGCATGCATACTGAAGACAGACCCCATCCGGCTCAAACAGATGTTAACTAATCTTTTAAGTAATGCCTTTAAATTTACTGACAAAGGTGAAATAGAAGTTGGTTACAAAGTTGAAGCCCCCAACCAGGTTATTATATATGTGAAAGATACAGGAACTGGTATCTCACCCGATGATATTGATACCATATTCAAACGTTTTAAAAAGATTGAAAAAGAAGGTGTACGACTCTACAGAGGTACTGGACTGGGACTTTCTATCGTCAAACAGCTGGCGACTTTATTGGGAGGAGAAGTAGATGTCGAATCAGAACCAGGCAAAGGCTCCTATTTTTATTTCACTATTCCTTTCCTGCCTTGAATCATTGAATACTCCATTTCATCAAAAAGTCCATTCAGATTGAAAGATTCTATTCCCTACGAATGCACGTCCATTAACTTCGGAAAAAACATACTTTCACCTACTCACACCCTGTTCTTAGTAAAACTTGCATAGGAATTTTTCATAAAGGTTGAATTTTGTCAGCTGATTTAAGGATAAGGACAGATAAATGCACCTGTTCTTTCATTTCATAACCAATTCGGCGCAATAAGCAACAATTTATTAACACAGCTTAACATTCTCCAAAGATCGTTAACGGAAAAAAGCTGCATCTTTGCCAGTGGATTTTTTTTCATAAAATTTGGATTTACTACTGATTTAAGGGTAAGGACGGATAAACGTATCTGTCCTTCTTTTTTTTTCATTACGATTTACTCGACCACCTCACTTTTTAAAATACCTGCTAGTTTTTGTATTATTATTGCAGGATAGAAACAACCACACACCCCAGTTTACAATCTATACACTGAGCCACAACAGCCTATCACATTGATTCGTTCACTATTATTTGCTATTCACTCTCAACAATGATTTGTTTGCTTGAGTAATACCCCATCTGAATAATGCAGGCAAAAAAAAACTGAGGATTCCCAAAATCAGAAATCCTCAGCTTCACCTTATCTATTAACCTAACCTATTCGAATTCGCCCAATAGTATTCCGGAAATATTCCAGGCACTAAAACTATTACCAGCCCGCTCCCCTAAAGGAATGGCTACTTTCATAGTATGTTTTCCCGGCTCTAAATCTGGCAGATACATATATTCGGGATTGGTAGCTGTTCCGGGACACCATCCACTGCGACTTAAGTCAGAGGATGAAATACCGTTCCAAAAGTTCCCGGAAACAGGATTGTACTTTCGATAAGCAGCACAATCAGTACGCCATGGTGTAAAGGAACATACATGCTCACCATCAATAAAAATTTCATTTTGCTTAGGATTGAACTCATCGCCGCCACCCCAGCCACCATGACCGGTTGTGATGTAACGCATTCTTAGATTCTTCACACCTTCCGGCACTTCAAATGAAAGCGTCAGACTATCGTTTTTAAACATGGTTCCGTAACGCTGTCCCCCCATTTCCATCACATTACACGTATTGAACAAGGGTTGCACGTAATAATTCATTTCCTCTTCTGCCTGCCACTCAAAGCTACCGGGATAAGCCTTGATATCCAGACTTAGCTTGTGACCACCCTTATCATAGTTGCCAATAAAGGCACCAATTAGGACTTCGCCTTCCAGGTATGGTTTCAAATCGCTAATATCTTGTTTAAACTTGGTGATCTCTTCCCATTCAATGTCTTTAATCTTCACCCGGTCGTTAAAATGTTTAATTCCAAATGGGGTAAAGAATCGCACCATCTCAACAATCGGTTCATAGCTATCAGTCACCGCCACACCTTGATAGTCCAAACTATCCACATCATAATACAGCGGTAATGTGTTCATCCCATCTCGCAAACCGTCCCAGAATGACTGTTCTTTTTCGGTAGGAATCACAAAAACAGAACCTGTCCGATCATATGCATCCCCATTACTGTACTGTTTTATATCTGCAAAAATTGAATAATGATCCGGCGTTTTGGGTAATTTTATTTTTTTCACAATCAATGTACCACCTGCAAAATGATAAGTTTTTCCAACTTCAGGCGCACCCACTTCCATCTTCTCTTTCCCCCAGCAGATCTGCTCATTGTCAAACACAGTCGTGGTCATCACCATTTTCTCACGTTTGATGTCGCCAAGTGCATTGCGATCGGTCTTTAATCCCATCTCTGCTGGAATTAAGCTAGCCTTGGCTTTTTTACGCGAGATACTCACCAAAGAAGCGATTGTTTCATTATTACCATTGCGCACCACACTTAAAACTAATCCCGGCACTTTACCCAACGTAGGCATAGGAGACCCCTGTATACCGGCCTTTTCAGTGTACCATATTTCAATATGATTAGAGTTGATAACCACTTTAGCCTTTTTACAGGAAAAGCCTTCAATCTCTCTTGTCTCATCCAGAAATTCAACCTCTCTTAATTCAGAAAACAGTGTTTCAGTATAAAAAGCATCCCCATCAGTAAAAGTAGCTGCACTTTTGATACTACCATTCTTGTAATCGATATAAGTAGCTTCAGTAGCATAACCCGGAATTAGCTCTTTCACATCAGGTGCATCCCTCCAAACTTTAGCTGTCTTTTCAGCATATTCGACATACAAGCCAGGCATTCCTTCCGATTCCTTGCCATTGTAGATCATCTTATAGATCACCTTACCTGTTCTGGCATACTTTTCTTTTGCAGCATGAGCTATCACTGCATTACCCAGAAACATTATAACAATGACCAGGTTTAGTAATAATCGATTCTTCATAAGAAATTAAGCATTACGTTATGCTGGCAAAAGTATGAAGAAAGGCTATTGGGGGATGGGGAGAAATGTTCAATATCTACCAAAGCTGTGCAAGAACAAGCAATACGTGGTTAGATATTGTTTATAATCCCAATTATTCGGGCAGGATCAACAGTTTCTCTTGGATGGTTTTTAACACCCCATGATCATCATTGCTATGGGTCCGGAAACGTGCTACTTTTTTCAGATCAGGATGAGCATTTGCCATGGCATAACTGTGATAAGCCGCTTGCATCATCTGGCAATCATTTAAGTAATCACCAAACACCATAGTTTCTTCAGCGGTGATGCCCAAATGCTGTTGCAAAAACCTGACAGCTTCTCCTTTATTCACTTCGAGGGGCATTATATCCAACCAGATGTGACTGGAAATACTAACCTGGAACCGGTCATTAAAAGACTTAAGTAGAGAATAACTATTAAATTCCGGATTTCGGAAGTCACAGACAGCTATTTTAAGAAGCTCATCATCCAGATTCGTTAAATCATCTACCTGTTGACACTTCACAAAATAAACCCCTACTTCTTTCATAAAGTCCGGATCATCATTTTCTATATAAGCCGAATCACGACCACAAATAACCGGATAAACACCATCTATTTTCCGGATGGCTTCAATCAACTCCCTTGTATCGGGCTTCGAAAAGGGATTTAGCAGCAATGTACTTTTCCCATAATCAATAAAGCCACCATTCTCAGCCACAAAAAGGATGTTATGGTCGATGTGTTCAAACTCCTGTTTCAGAATATAATATTGTCGACCACTAGCTACCACAAACTGAATACCGGCTTCCCTCACTTGCTGATACACAGTTTCAAATCCATCCGGTAATTTATTATCTGAAGTAAGCAGTGTACCGTCCATATCGGTAATGATCAGTTTTATCATGTCGTTCCCTTTAAGCTTGCCAAAGGTAGAGAGATATTCCAATGGGCCTGATAAATTACTGTTAAAGATTCTAAAACAAAAAAACCGTCATTTGCAAGCTGCAAATAACGGGTAAACCCAACCTAAACTAATATGGTAAGTAAAAAAAAGAAGCTGATCATGGGTAATTATTTCACCTCTCTTTACGATGCATCACCAGTAATCCCTATTCAATAGAAAAAAAAGCTGTTGAATCCCTTAACTCTTCAGATTCGCGTGCAAATTTCTGAGTCAATTGAGAAATGTTTTCAGCCGCATGAGAGTTGGTTTGTGTTACTTTATCCAATTCCATCAAAGCACCATTTATCTGCTCAGCTCCTTTATCCATTTCATTAGAACTGGCACTAATCTCCATGGTTAAAGCTGCCGAATTCTGAATTTGCGGTACTAATTCATTAAAAATAGATTGCGCTTTCTCAGCGACTTCCACAGAAGAACCTGATAAATCACTGATTTCAAGGGCTGCCTCACGGCTACGCTCAGCTAATTTCTTAACCTCGCTGGCGACTACCGCAAATCCTTTCCCATGTTCACCAGCCCTGGCCGCTTCAATGGCTGCATTTAAAGCCAGTAAATTAGTCTGGCGAGCAATTTCTTCAACAACCATGATGTTTTCAGAAATATTCTTAATAGCAATTACCGCATCATTCAAAATAGCGCCTCCATTCTGAGCTTCCACTGATAGTTTTTTAGCAATTTCATCAGCCTGCCGTGAGTTAAAAGCATTCTGCTCAATGTTCGAACTCATTTCCTCCATGGACGCAGATACTTCCTCAGTCGAAGAGGCCTGCTGCATTGCACTTTCAGAAAGACTCAATGCTGATTTATTTAATTGATCCCCCCCCTGAGCAACCAAACCGGCCGATTGCTTCACTTTATTTATCACTTTAGCCAATTGACTTTTCATGGATTCAAAAGCATTGGCTAAACCACCAATTTCATCAAAGCGTGAAACCAGGTTTGCATCAATCTCTAAATTGAGTTTTCCCTCGGCAAAAAAGGCCGCTAGTTCCGTTAAACGGCTTATGGGACGTGAAATACTTCGTGCTAAAAGTGAAACGACAATCATGGTGATCACCAGAAATAGAAGACTAAAAATAATGGTACTATATCGAATGGGTGTCAACATATCGATTAATTCACTGGTTGGTGCTACTACAATTATTTTATAGCCTGTATTACCAACATTCATAAAAGCTACCTCATGTGATTCCCCACCTATATTCTGTTGTTCAATGACCCCGGCACCATTGCCTAGAGAATAATCTACCATCGATTGGGGTAAATAGTCCGATAAGGGCTTATCTATCTCCTCAATATTTTGAGCCATATCAATCTTACCTTTATTATCAATAAGCCATAAGCGACTATTTGAAGTGAGTTGCCGATTCTGAAACTCTTCTACCAGCACCTGGGGATTCAATCCTACTCCTGCTGATCCTGAGGGATGATCCACATCGCCCATCATGATATTCACAAACAATAAAGTTTGATTAAGTTCTTTATTATAATCAAAGTTAAGAGATACCTTTTGCTTACTTTGCATGAGTTCAAAGAACCAACTATCATCCTCATCCTCCTCAGAGAGAATATCCAATAATTTATAATTTTCCTGCCAATAATGATGATTAAGGCGATTGATCGCAAAAACAGTAAAGTAACCATAGTTCTTCTGAATCTGATCCAGGCGTTCCAAAGCCAGATCTTTCAAAACCGGATCTTCTTCATTGCCCAGGAACCATTTATTCAGAGTGGGATCCTCAGCAAGTAAGGAGGACGATTCTAATGCCTTTTCAAGCATCGACTGTAAAGTACTTTGAGACGCTTCTACAAAACTCAAGAGCTGTTTTTCACGAATATCCTTAACGAGTGCCTGTTTAACAGTGTAGTAATTCACAATTCCGATCAGTACCACAACACCAATAACTAACGAACCAAGCGCTACCAGCAGCTTACTCTGTAATCTTTCAAACTTCAACATTTTCCCCCGTTTTAAATTCATAAAACTCCTTCTTCGCATACCTACGGAAAAAGTTACAAGAATACAGGAAGAAAATCAATATTTTTTCACCCTAAAAAACTTATGATTAGCATTAAAACTTATGAAAGACCTGATTTATTAACTGCTCACAACTCTCGACCTAATGGTCGCTGGCACACTAGCAGTTAATACTCATTTATCCACTTTACACACTCCTCAAAATACACCTGGAGTATTTCGGTTTGTTGTTTGACTTTTTCTATACAA
>JAEINY010000139.1 GCA_016342595.1 Marinilabiliaceae bacterium | reverse complement strand
ACATGCTAACAAAAGCAGAGATAACGCTGAGAAAAGGGTAACACAGAGTTACACGAAGAAGCCACAGAGTACGATAGTTATCGTACCCACAGAGCAAAACAACAAGTTGTTTCTAAAAACGCAAAAGATAACCATCGGTCTTGTTATTATGTCGAATCCAGTGATGAAATTCGTGTTAATCTGTGGATAAAAAAGAGTTATATGATAGAGCGCAAAGTTCAGGAAAAGGAAACGGTCACAGAGCCTTTTAAATATAATTAATCTATTTAGATTCACCACTTAAAGGGTTCGACACCCAGCCAATTAAACCGCCGAGACGCCAAGACGCCAAGGAAAAATGTTATTAGCTCTGAAAGAGCGGCAAGGTAACAGCATAGGGTGAAGCGCAGCGCAGCCCTATGATCACCCACCATCATGCAAAACCGGCGCAATCAATTGGTTGATCTCCGCACGCTTTACCATGCGCCGGAATGCACCTGGTTAATTCTGCCAATTCTAAAAAACTTCTTTGAGGTCTTGTTCAGGTTGGGTAATTGAAAATAGGGTTAAAGGATGTTGGGTAAATGCATATTTATGATACAAAATAAAGAACGACATAAATATTAGAGATAGATGGTACGGGATTTATAAGCGTTGGGGAAGAATTGATAATTGTAGGAAGGTGCATTTTAAATTAAAGGTTCATCCGGGGAATGCGTAGGTTTTATGATATATGTATCAATAAAATTCCAGTTTTATTAATATTCAACTCCAGGGAAATTGCTTTTAACTTTTATTTAATAACCACCCCGCCTTCGGCACCGCTCCTAAATAAAATCAGGAGAGCCTGTGCCGCTTAGCGGTAGGAAAAGCGTGACCGAGAGAAGTTTCTCCTCCTTTTTTCAAGGAGGAGTACCGCGAAGGATGAGTGGGGAGGTGGTTATTTGTTTAAAAGCAATTTCATTGTATTCAACCCATTCTTGGTTGTGGTGTTTTTGTTTTTCGCCGAAACTCTGTGTAACAATTTGATGAATTATCAAAAAAATCAAAACTTGTAATTGGGTAATAAATTTTGTTAAAAACCATGAAGAAAATGTTTTCCATTCCATGAAAATGATTTGTGTTTTTAATCAGAAGGATTGGCAATTAATTAATTGACGGACTAATAGAAGGAATAGATACAGTTCTCAGGTTCTATGAATTTTTACTTACATTTGCCCCCCGAAAAAATCAGGATTGAGTAATCTGCTGTCTGATAGCCCTGAAGTGAAAGTATTGGTATTCTAATTATTAGTTAGGTGCAATTAAGTATAATACACAAAGAATGGTTCTGAAAAATCAAAAAAAATATATACTATCGGTTTTATTATGTCTTTTTGCAGGATGGCTTTGCAAAGCCGAAAAACTATCGTCTCTGATCACAAAAGCCGATTCGCTAAATAAGCAACGGTCAGAAACCACGGTACCAATGCTTTACCAGTGCCTTGAAAAAATAGAGGAGGGGACCGGTGAAGAAAAAGTGAAGGTATATCGCTTGTTGGCTAAATATTTTCTGAGAAAGGAACAGGTTGATTCAGCCTATAAATACAGTCTGTTGAGACTGGAGTGGGCGAAAAAAAATCAAATATACGATGATATCATCATGGCCCAAACCGATTTGGGTGAGCTATTGGGTAAAAAAGGAGACTATCAAAAAGCTCTTCACTATTTAAGTAAAGCCAGGGAGTTGAGTAAAGTTTCTCAAAGTCCTGAAGCCCGGGCAAAGATTTTGGCTAATCAGGCTTATTTATATTATCTGTTCGAAAAAAAACAAGGAAGCCTCAACCTTTTAAAGTCAGCTCTTAAGTTATATGAACAGGTGCATGATACAATGAACATGGCCTATATCAACAATAATTTAGGTATTCTTTATAAAAATCAGGACCGATATGACAGTGCTTTGGTTTATCTGAAGCAGTCTTATATCCAGTCAATGATTTTAAAAGATACCTTGGGGATGGCCAGTGCCTGTAATAATATGGGTAATACATTGTCGTTATTTCGCGACATGAAAGGGGCAATCAGGTATCTTGAAAAATCACTGTTTTACTATCAGGCCTTGGGCAGGGAGGAAATGACACTGTATAGTAATCTTGGCAGGGTTTATACTCAGTTGGAGCAATATGATAAAAGTGTCATTTATTTTAATAAAGCATTGGAATTGGCTTACAAGCAGGGAGAGTCCAAAAAGATTATGGGATTGTTGGAGGAGATATCCGGCTTTTACAGAGAGCAAAAAAAGTGGCAGCAGGCGTTTTACTTCCTGAGTGAATATCACGATTTAAAGGAGCGTGAATATAAAAAGGAGTTGCCTGAATTAATTGATCGCATTCAGGCCGCAGCTGATTTGAAAGTGAAGGAGAAAACCATTGCCTTGTTGACTGAAAAAAACAATTATCAGGCTCTGTACCTCAAGAATAAGAATATTGTTATTCTCCTGTTGGTAGCCATTGTATTGGTGGTGTTGGGCTTGGGATTTAGTATCTATTCACATAAGCAGGCCGAAAATAAGCGCCGGGAGATCGTAATGGAACAACGTTTATTGCGGTCACAAATGAATCCGCACTTCTTTTTTAACACCTTAACCATCATTCAGAGTTTTGTGGTTCGCAATGAAGCTAAGCTGGCTGGTAAGTACATTGCTAAATTTGCCCGGCTAATGCGTGAATTCTTGAGAATTCAGCCCGGAATAAAATTACGCTGCATAAAGAGTTATCGGCTATGGAAAACTATTTATCCTTACAGCAATTGCGTATGAACAATGGTTTTGAATATCATATATATATGGATGAAGCTGTTAATCCGCATGCCATTGAAATACCACCCATGTTGTTTCAGCCCTTTATTGAAAATGCCATCGATCATGGTTTGAATCATCTAACGGATCGCAAAGGGGAGTTGAATATTCACATTAAACTGTTGGATGATCTATTACAAGTGGTGGTACGTGATAATGGGGTTGGCCGCGGTAAAGCGGCAGAGATTAATGGGTCCTTACGACGAAATCACCAGTCCCTGGGATCGAAAATTACGGATGAACGCTTGAATTTGCTATCCAATGATAAACGGAAACGATCGCAGTTAACTATACGGGATTTGTTTAATGATCAAGAGCAAGCCTGCGGGACGAAGGTTGAATTAAAGATCGTTTTTGATCGAATAGGGTAGATAAAGATAAAGCGTCCAAATAAAGGATGGTGGTTAATAGTTTTAATATTAAGTAGTGTGAAAATAGTAATAGTAGACGACGAACAGATCATTAGAAATGGCCTTCAAGAAATGCTTTCTCTCTATTGCCAGGATGTGGAGGTGACAGGTAGTTGCGGCAGTGTGAAGGATGCCATCGCAACCATCAATCAAACCAAACCTGATTTGGTATTGTTGGATATTCGCATTGAAGGCGGATCCGGTTTTGATGTGTTAGCTGCTTTAGGTGACCGTATGCCCATGGTGATTTTTATTACTGCTTATGAAGAGTATGCCATCAAAGCTTTTAAATACAGTGCCATTGATTACCTGGTAAAACCCATCGATCCGGATGAGTTGGAAGCAGCCATTGAAAAAGCAGCTGGCCGCTTACCTAAAGATGACCATTCTGTTTTGCTCCAATCACTGCAAAATGCGCTTTCGGCTCCGGGGCTTCCTGATAAATTAGTATTAAAAACCCAGGATAGCATCCATGTGGTGAAAATCGAAAACATCATCTATTGCATGTCGGATGGTTCCTACACACACATTATCACCACCGATCAAAAAATAGTCGTGTCAAAACTGATTAAGGAATATGCTGAGATTTTGAAGAATCATCACTTTATCCGTATCCATCAGTCTTACCTCATCAATATGAATAAATTGGTGAAGTACAATAAAGAAGGCTATGTGCATCTGGAGAATGCCATTTCCCTACCTGTAGCCGCGCGGCGTAAAGAGCAATTCTTACAGGAGTTGGATCGGTTTTTCAAATAATGAGCTTTTCATAAATATGGGAGGTTTACGGTTACATTTGTCCTAAAATAAGCTTTGAGCAAATTGAAAGGCTCTAGAACTCCAACGGAGTTCAATTTTTAATAATAATTACTCATCTTCCGGAAGAGCTCATTTTAAAGTACCATTCTCAATTAGACGCTTAGGGGATAACTTTTACCAACATGTTGTTCAAATTCAAAGTAACATCCCACTTGTGGCTTCAATTAATAATTAAACATTAATAATTGATTTAGTTTCTTTAGTTGTTTATACACATATAAATTCGAATCAGACGAATATAAATTCGAAGACCAGATACTGAAAAAATCCCGATAGGTTTGTTTTTGAGATAGCCATTGTGTGTCGAATGGGAAGGTTTTCGATTTGGTTCACATGGCAGAGAAACGAATAAAGTTACATAGAAGGATGAGTCACAACGAATCAAATATTCAGGTTAATCCAACGGATGCCGCCTCATTAAAAGCTGCCATTGAAGCGTACATTGAACGTATAGAAGCCGAAACCCTGGAAGTGGGCACGGAAGTGACCCATTGTTTCATGAAAAGAAATGGGAGTGAAGAATGCTACTTATCAAACCAGGATGTGCTAAACAAGGAGCTCATGGTTAAGTTGCTCTCTGTTTGGGAAATGCGCGAATTTGATGCGTATGATGGGAGTGAGGCGGAACCCCTTTTTTCAGAAATGGTGGTGGCAGTTAATGCCCTCCAGTTTCCCGAGCTGAAAGATACCATGGTCAAATGGGCCCGGGCTCTTGTACAGATTTCACGAAAATATAACGATACCAGTGATCTGTGGGCAGATGATATGCATGTGTTTGGTTTGGATACACTTTTTGCCATTGCCATAACCTATCCGGAATACATGTATTTCATCGGTTTGTATCTGATCCCTTATTGGGATGATGAGCATGCCCCTTATGCATATCACTACCTGCCCATGTTGCAGTATCAATTTGGCTACTCCCGCGATCTTTTAAAAGCCATTGCTTTTTGTGATAATAGCGAGGCGGTTTCCCAGATTATTGTAGCTGAAGACTACCTAACGGATAAGGTAGATAAACCACTGTATGAGCATTTCGTGGCCTATCCCCGGGAGTATGCTTATTTCGCAGACTGTTTGGTGGAGAAATTTCGCTTATATCCGGTGGAGCCCGAAGATGAAAGTGGGGTACATGTGGGGGAAACATGGATCAGGCATATTGTGCCTCCAATGAGCCAGGAGGACTGGGAGAGCAAACAATTCCTTTCTGATACGTTTGAAAATGAAGCAGCCGATCTCACCAATCGAATTAATGAAGTTTTGAAAGATATCCCTCAGTCGGATTATTGGTTCAGAGAGGACGATGATGATCGTGACGAAGAGGAGCAGGATAAAGAAGAGGCCAAAGAAAGGTGGGAAGCCTTCCGCGAACTTTGTCAAAAAGGGTTTGACAATGGCGAACAGGTTTGGAACTATGTGTTGGAAGGCACTCAACCGGAAGTGTTGGATACCATTCCCCGGGTTAACCTTTTCGAACTGGTCGAAGCGCAAGACTTAGGTTTGTGTGATGCTTTTTATATTGGCAGTGATGACGATTGGGGGTGGTTTGTTTCCGATTACCTGGAAGCATTAGATGACTATCTTCCTGCTTCTCTTGGTCAATTAAAATTATCTGAATCAGGGCAATATAAGAAAGTTATGTTGAGGGGGCTGGATGTACTGTTCCGGATGCGGGGCATGCGATCTTTCGGAGCTAACATTGATATTGAGGAGGAATTAGTAGAGGTATATGAATTGTTGACTACAGAGGAGGTCAACCAGCGTTTTAAAGGGGATAGAACGGATGATTTAAAGGAGGCCATTAAAAAATATTTGAAGCTGAAGCGAGCGCGTAAACTGAAGCGCGACAAACTGGAAGAGATCTATCAGCTTTACAAAGAAAAACCAGAATTGTGGGCGGAATTACTTCAGGAGATTGAAGTAGATGACGATCCCGTTATCCTGGATGAGGTGTTTCAACTCACCGGTACACCAAACCATCACACGGTAGCGACAGGCCCTCAATTGCTTATTGTAGCCTATATCTGCTGGCGCGAAAAGGGGACATATAACAACCCGGTGATGACTCCCCTGGTAGAATTTTTTACCAATAGCTACTATAAACGCTTGTTATATGGGATGCTCCAAAACCACAGGATAGTTGATGAAAAGGAAAAAGAGAACTACCTGAATTTATTAAAAGACCTTTTTGAATATGGTGATGGGCTGCGTGCCACACCTGGCCAGAAAGAAGCGATCCTGAAAATGGTCAAGGATGGCCCCGGAGCTTTATCGGAAGAAGAATTTCAATTAATTCATCAAAAGCCAAAGGCTACCAAATCTAAAGAGGAGATTAACGAGCGTTTAAAAGTTGTTTTTCATGAAGGGAATGTCGATCAGGGGATGGGGATTCCTGAAGTAGACTTGTTTGATTCCAGGTGCATGGATGGTGTTTTAGCAGCGGCCATGTTTGGGTTTCGGAGCTTGCCGGTGGAAATGGAAAATGGCTTACTCCGGGCTTTCCACATGGTTTTAGACCTGGCCCCGGTGAAAACATTGCACACCGTATCCAAGTTTTATTTTACCGATAGTGATGAGTTTTCCCTGACAGAGTATAATGAAGTGCTGGAACTGTTCCAGCTGATGCATGTACCGGAAAATTATCTGAAAGCCTGGCAGGTGGTATTCTTTCAAAAGCACCTCCGATGGGATAAAGAGCTTGTGTGGGATGATTATTCCCGCTTGATGGAATTTTACCACACCCGCCACACTGTCAATGAACGGCAAAATCCCATTCATGTAGCTGTTGAGAAACGAGAAAAGGCCGGCATGTGCGACATGATGCCATATATTGACTACTCCAACCGGCGCTTATTCCTTGAAAAACTAAACGAACAGTATCCCGGGACAGATTATGAGGAGCCCCTATGTGAAGAGTTCCTCAAGGATTTGAAGCAATTCATTGGTGATGTGGTGCGCAAAGAAGGCATGGGCATCTGGCATTACAACACGGATGCTGAAAAACAGGAGCATGCCCGATTTGTGGAAGAAATGGCGGAGCATCTTAAAAATTTCGTGTTTCAAAATGGTTCGTTTGAACCCATTGAAAAAGGCTTATTGCCCTATCTCGATGAGGATATGACGAGCTCGATTGACAGCATGTGGTATTTATCAGAGGAATACCGTCACAAGGTACTTTACCTCCTGGGGCGAATGGAATACATGGATGCCATTTATGATTATTGGGAAACCTGGAAAGAGAAGCCCTATAGATTATCGCTGAACGACATGTTTGAATTGCTTCAGGAAGTCGGATTAGGGGAGTCCTTTGCCCTTCGCTTTCTCCTGGAAAACTTCCCGGATGATTATCTGGAACCACGGAATCGCGACAAGTTTGTTCAACAATACCAACACATTTTCGACCGTCCATCCATCATGATAGATAAATACGAATCCATTGATCCCTCGTTGGTGGTGAAGGCTGTTCGTTGGATGGGAACCGATTTGATGCGATCACCCGAATTGTTCCAGTTTTTTGCACACCGCTCCCGCAAAGTGCGTGACGAAGCCATTAAACAGTTGCTAAAAATGCCCCATATCAGTTTAGGTTTCAGGAATGAATTTATGATTAAATTCTTTCAGAATCATCCCGGAAATGCCAGGGAGTGGTTCAACTTGTATCTTCAAAAGGTAAGAGCTGATTTTCCTGCCGAAAAAGTGGCTTCCCATTGTGATGAGTGGCAAAAACTGTTAGATGCAATGGAGAAAACGAGCAAGTAATAAGAGTCACAAACTTGAATACAAGAATTGTTATATTTATTTAGCCCTGAAAGGGCGTTGCATAAAAGCCCGGGGTGAAGCGAAGCGGAGCCCCGGGTAAAATAGTAATATAAATCCGGCGCAATCATATAGCTGATAACCGCAGATTTTTGCTTGCGTCAGTGTTAGGATGGGTCATTAACCAGACTCTCCTAATTGGTAAACACAATTATTGAAATCCCATGGAATACAAAATAGAAGTCAAAGAAAGAGGTAACTATTATATTGAAGTACTGAGAAAAGAAGCTCACAACGTATATTGCCTGGAGTGGAGCATCGACCTGAAAAATGATTCGTATGTGGAATGCAGCCATCTCTATGAGAACAGAAAAATCATTGCGATTGACCGGGACGGGCGCTTACGGATTTTTGACATTGTAACCCGATCTCTTCTGTTCGAGAAGGATTTCAATAGCAGGTATTCCATCGATATGCAAATCCTAAAAAATCAGGAAGGGATTGCTGTTGCTTACCAATCGAAAAAGGATAAAAAGGATTGGCTGGAGGTCGTGTCCATCAATGATTATTCAACAATGGCCAGGTATGAATTATCCCGCGAAGCCCGAAGCGGGGACTTGCAATTGGGGATCAACGAGGAGATTTTGTTCTATTACAATGATAATGACGACTTAGGTTCTGTTAATTGGGAGCATGGCTATTATCGGCTGGATGCGGAAAGCAGTCATCTTTCCAGGTGCCCTTTACCGGCTCCTCAACGGGAAGAATTTGATCGCCGTCCGCCTTTTCTGAATCCGGAATTACGCATTGGGGTCATGCCTTGTTGGGAAAAGGTAGAGATCAGGCAGAATGAAGCTGGTGAAAATAGCTTTGTATATAAACTATCTGTCTTTAGCCTGGATGATTTTAAGATTATCCACACCTTTCCGGTCCGTGAATTTAAAGCCAATGAATTGAGCTGTCTGGACTATAGTTGTGACGAGATGGAGGAGGGATTATTGAAAAATGATTTCTATTCAGAAAAGTACCAGGAAGCACAGAGTGATTTTATCGAAAACTTAAATTCACTGGTCTTTGATAATGAAAACTATTGCTTTTGGATCTGTTTCAGAGGGGGCATCATGATGAAGGTGGGATACAATGGCAGTGTTTCTCCGCAATTTGAACCGGAGCGTCATCCTAATCTAATCAGGAAAGGCAGAGATGAATATTTTCACAGCTATATTCATTCCAGGAACAAAAGCGAATTTATCCTTAATGAACATTGGTCTTTCTACCGTTTTACCATCACCGAAGAAGCGCTGAATTCCACGGATAAAATAGTGTATCTACCACTTGAAGAGCTGGAAAAAAGAAAGGTGATTATGACGGATGAAGAAAAAATGAAACAGCAGGAGCGGGGAACCGTCGTGATAGAGGTGGACGACCTCGATTTACCTCAGGGGTATTTAGAGGCCCTGGACAAAATGATTGAATTAACCGATAACATCGATGCCATTCGCTCAGGCTTTTATTTAAAGTTCAGGGTGAAGGACAAGAAAGGACGTGTTGAGCAAGATGATGTCTTTTTCAAAAATGCCGTGATGCATGCCGGGGCAGCAGAAAAGATTAATGAGGTGCTCAATGATTTCTTTAACTGTGACGAAGCCGAACTATTACGTTTCGATAATGAAACACCTGCCATGGCCCATGCGGTGTTGGCCTTGGCCAGGACAGATGAAGAATACGTTGAAATGGCGACGGTCTATTTCTACATCATCGATTTGGAGCACGATGTGTTTTGTCAGGATGTGGTGGCTTCCTTCTTGATCGAACAGTACCCTGATAATCCCCATGTGAAAAAGTTAGATGAGTATTTAGGGCAGTATTATTGTGGATAAGCGGGAGATTGTCTGATTTCTGAAATTGGTAATGATTGTCCGGTTAATATTCGTCTCAAGCAATATTTTCTTTCATATAATAAACGTGTTTTGGTAAGATAGCTACTGCTTTGAAAGAGTAATAAAATAACTTTTAAACCACAAATATCGCAAATGGACACAAATGAGTCATACAACAGCTTCGCTGTTTCCTATTTTGGTGTCCGCTAATTTCTCGAATTTAACTAATTATACCGTTTACTAATCAAAATGTGCCTTTAGTGCGTTTCACTTCTAAACGCCCTTTGATTATGTATCGGCATTATACCAGCGCATGCGATAGCAATCGCATTTGATATTTAATTAGTTTAATTCGTGGATAAAAAAATAGAATAGGAATCTAAACGATATTTCTTCAGTAAATATTAAAAGTTATTTCGACACAATTCCTTTGCGGTTTCCATGCAGCACACCAATCCTGATGGGATTACACATCAATAGCCACGGGTGAATTGAAAATCAGCGAAGCTAAACCCGTGGTAACAACAAAATGTAATCAAGAACTCTGGAGGAGTTCAACCCTTAATTATTATTGAGTCTATTAAAAATGGATAAGAATTGTGCGTTTCGAAAATTAAGTTTTAAAAATAGCATGCAAACACCTGTATACATCATACGCATAGATCAACTGTATAAAGCGGAGCATCCCGATAAGCATCTATTCGAAAGTGTTTATAACGCACTGAGAGATCATCACCAGATTGAGGATCCTTTCCGACGGTGGCGTTTCCAGGATGATTTTTCAAATGCCATCAAAAAGCTCCTGACAGACTATCCCATCTATGGAACTACCCTTCGCCGTTTGGTGAAGGGGGATGATAAGCTGGAATATGTCCGGGAGGATCTGATTCGATATATTTCCGGGTTTATAAATGATCCCGATCTCGAAATAGGTGAGGAGCCATTTTTGAAACGCAACAAGTTCACGCCAACATCACTGATGGCATTATCCGGCTATAGCCAGTCGGACATGGTTCGCTTCATGAACCGTGATTATCTGATAATGGCGGAGAAAGAGCAATTACGGATCATCGATTTTGGAAAACGGGAACAGGTTACCTTCCGGCAATTAACGGGTGGTGGATCAAAAGTACCGGAAGTGGTCGCTTGTAAGCAGCCATCAGCTTTCAGTGTGGTTCATTTTATAACCATAGACGATGCCGTTATTCATGGATGGCACCTGAATGACACAAAACCTGTTTTTACTCGTGAGATCAGTGGCGTTGAGGTCATTCTGAATGCTAATGGAACCATCCTGATGACGCTCTGTAACGGGATTGCCAAACAACCGGATGGGGGAGGTGGGCCGGTGGTTGAGGTGAGTGTGTATGATTTATCCCGAACGGAAGAAAATCATCATTTAACGCTGCCTGATTGCCAGATTAATCAAGTGCAGGTAAGTTCGGATATGACCTGGTTGTATGTGAAGGATAACAATTATTCGGCCAGGAAAAGCGGCTCGTCATATTTGCTTATCTGGCCGGTGTATGACAATTCGGTGTCTTTAAGGATGCAAATTAAAAACAAAGTGGACCTTACCCATGGGTTTTCAATGACTGCCAACGGGCATTTTTTAATGGCGGCCGATAAAAGCTATGCATTACCAGACCTAAGGTTTCATACCCGGTATCCGGTCCATCCCAATTGTCAGCGCGTGCTTTCCAAAGATGATCGCTACCTGGCGTTTTATGAGAATCGGATTTTTCGCTTCTTTGAAACACAATCAGGGTATTGCATCGGTAAGGTAGTGGTACCTGCCGGGCTCAGCCATTTTACCAAAGGCTATTTCAATAGTGATGGTGGCCATTTTTGTGCCCATTTCAATGACATGCTTCTGATTTGGGACATTGGCCACATGTGCCGGCCCCATACTAAAACACTGGTGCATGATGAGACCATTCAACTTAAGAAAGTTCGCGAATATGGGATTCATCAATGGCTTGAGCGGGAATCGCACCTCCATACTAATTATGTGCGAGCAGAATGGTTAGCCATGATCACCAACCAGGTCATTCGGGTGGCAAGTGCCAATCAGTTACCACCTTCAGGCAGCGAGGGCCCCGACTATGTGGATGAAAAAGCTGGTCTGACCGTTTATAATTATGGGATTTATAATGCTGCTTCACAATCTCAGACCGATGCACCGGGGCAAGCTGCTTTGGTGGTGAATCAGGCAGTGCTGAGTGAGACCACAGCAAGCATAAAGGGCAAAATAGGGACCTGCTTTGGGCTGCATGTCTTAACACCCGCCGAACAGCCACAGCGCATTCATCAGTTTAAGATTAAAGTCAATCATCCTGAAATGAAGGATGCCGCTTCCGGCCGGGCGTTTGTGCAAACCAGCTGGGATCAGAATTTCGGCAGCGGAATGCCCTTTTTTCTGGGCTGGACCTTTGAAACAGTAGATGAGATCAAAGCAGGCGACTGGCATTTTGAAGTATGGGATCGGCACGCCGGTCAGTTGTTGTTGCGTAAAACCTTTGTGGTAGCGACTCAAGAGACCCAGCATTATTTGGTGGAACCGATCTTTACCGGTTTATATTTGCCCCATGAATCCGCAGAAAACCAATGGCTCTCCACTCGCCTTATTGTGGCAGACAGGGATTCTGTTTTTGGCTGCCGCTTAAAAATGACCGCTCCGGGCTTTCAGGGCTACTATCAGTTGAGAGGTGAAATCAGTGAACCGGAGGCCGACGGAGGCGATGAGCCGAAAGCCAAACGAGAAGAATTATTCCAGGTGCGAGACGGGGATGCCTTTAACTTCATCGCAAAGGCTGACTGGCAGGAGCGCTTAAGCGAAGGGAAATGGACCTTTCGCCTGTGGGATGACGGGCACCGGGAGTTGCTGTTGGAGGAGCATTTTGAGGTGGTGTCAGCTGCTCACCTGCCATCCCCAAGCATTGAGTTGTGCGATAGGGGTGAATACCAATTGACCGTGGGGCACAATAACCATTCAGCGACCGAACAATTGCAATTGGTGGAAGCATCACAAAATCTCCTGCTGAAAGAGGATCTGATATTTGGCTTCAGGGTGCGATTGGCACAGAACCAGGTGGGTATCAAACGACGCTTGCGCATGGACCTCTTTCATCCCAAGGTAAGCACTTTCTTTTCCCAATCAGATCATCAATCCTGGTTTTTGTATGTGGGAAAAGAGGAAAGGACCTTCGTGGGCTTTCAGTTAAACCGGCAAGAATTATTGGTAGAAGGCCAATGGCGTTTTGTGCTGACAGATACCTCTGCGCCGCTGGGCAGCCGGGTAATAGTTGAAAAAAGTTTTCACTTGAGGGGGAGGGAGTAAGGTTTTCAATCTGTTTTATAACTTCCTATTAGGTTAACTGGTA
This sequence comes from Marinilabiliaceae bacterium, assembly GCA_016342595.1. GTDB lineage: Bacteria > Bacteroidota > Bacteroidia > Bacteroidales > Marinilabiliaceae > JAEINY01. The sequence goes on along the minus strand of JAEINY010000139.1, from coordinate 3,333 downwards.
ACTTAATAGGAAGTGACTGTTTTAATAAGAGCGGTATTAATTGAGAGGTTCATAGCCTGGCCCGCTTTGCGGGATATGGTTCTGTGAGAGGTTAAGGGTTGAAATTCCCCTTTTTCTACTCGACTGTGGGCAAGTTTTATTCCTCTTTTACAACTGTTAAATGTTTAGTTGCTACATATAAAGGTGACGTTTTCTTATATGGCACTCTACTTGATGGAACTAATACTGATGCAGGAACTACATGAGCATCTTGGTCGTCAAAGAAGATATGGGCATTAAAGGACTTTAGAACTTTATCTTTAGAAATTCCTCCAAGAAAAAATGCCTCATCAACATAAACTCCCCAACTTCGTAATGTTTTTATTACTCTTATATTTGCAGGATAATCACGAGCAGTTACTATTGCTATTCTCATTAAATTTTTATCAATATCACGTTGAATTTTGGAAAGTAACTTTATAAATTTACCAAACGGGCCTTCTTTTAATGGAATATTTTCATTGTTGGATTCGTTCTTTTGAAATTCAGTTAATCCTTGCTTTTTATATATTTGCTCAGATTCATCAGAGAATATTACTGCGTCAGCATCAAATGCAATCCTTAAAGTGTTATCATCTGGCTTAAAACCATCTGGTGGAGAATATATAAGAGCAGCAGCGCATTTCCCAGAATCTATTACATCTTGAATATCTGATTCTGACTTTGACAAGAATAAGTCAACATCAAACGCATCAACATAATTGGCTAAAGATACACTAGAAGTAAATGCTGACCGAGATATTGGAAGATTGTAATATTTAATAGAGTTTAAAATCCTTAAACCAGTATCTGGAGAATTTCTCGACATTATTACAACTTCAATTAACTTTCTGTCTCTTCTTGTTTCATTTAGTTTAAGTAAAGATTTAATCAGGTGAAATGCTGTTCCTTTCTCAAGTTGAATATCTTCATGTTCTACTTGATATTTCTGATATGCAGTAAGACCTTCTTTTTCAAAAATTTCATTTTCTTTTTCTAAATCAAAAAGAGCTCTCGATGAAATTCCTATCACTAATGTATTGCTTAAATCTAAAGGCATCTATGTTGTGTTTTTGTTTCTGTTAACGGCCTGCAATATGACATGAAGCGAATTGCGAGTAATTGCTTCTCAGGCTAAGATGAATTTGAACGGACTAAAGCTGCTCCATTTAAGTACTTTACTATCTTTTGCAATATTGCTTGAGCATGCGTTAATTATACATTTTCATATCAAATGCACATAATATTTTCCGGTATTCTGTGTCATTTTTGTTATCAAAATTTCTCAAATAACTCTCTACGTCCTCTAACTCAAGTTTATCTTCCATTACATTCCAGATAATTGCATTTGTTTTAAAGGATACCGCAATTGTTGCATCTTCTAAAATTGCTTGAATTGTGTCGTGTTCAAGTTGACGCTTCTGGTCATCAATTGCCTTAAATGTATTTCCCAAGTTGGTTTCTTGTTGGATTTTGAGTTTTCTAATACAACTTAAACTATTATTAATGGTACTGAATCCAAATATTGGAAAATACTGAGCTTTTTGAATTTTATAATGTTCAATCAACGTTAAAATCTGAGAATTTGATTCATCTATGATTTTAAAGTAATTAGTCATCATTTCCGAGGCAGATTGATAGTTGTAGCTAATTGTTTTTGATGAACCAATCGCAAGTATTTTCGCACCATTTTTTAATGTATCGAGGTCTTCTGTAATAGTTACCTTGATTTCGCCTCCAGAATATATTTCTTTCACAACACTTTGTACTTTTCTTACATCCATTGCAGAAATGGGCAAATGAATATTCGCTAAAGCTTCATATATAGCTTTATAATTATCTGTTTTTAGCTTATTGATACGCACAGTGGAAAAACCTTCCATGTCAATATCATGTTCCGAAATATCTACATTTTGATTACCTGAATCATATTCAACGAGCAGAAAGTTATCTCTAATCTTTGATGCTAATTCAGAATTTGGTTCAACGTAAGTAAAAATTGTTTTCAGAATTTTTTTAATATTTTCATCACCAACATTATATCCTAAGAATATGATAGGATTGTGAATAAATAATGAAAGTAATTGCGCCCGTATTAAATCATATTTTTCATCAAATACATCATAATCATTTTGGGTAATTATTATCTTATCCGCTTCATCTATACAACCATGAATTTTATATACAGAGCCATAAGGATTGCTTAGCAATATATCATTCCCAATTAATTTATTAAATTCAAAAACATCTTCAATTAATCCATCATAATTTGTAGTTATTATTGAACCAATATTTTTTCTAATTTTTTTGAACTCAACTAATTCATCCTCTAAAGCTTCACGATAGTTTATTTCCCCAAGTAAAATCGAGATGTAAATTTTAAAACGACTAACATTAATGCTATCTTCTTTCATTTTAGCATAAAAAATGTCATTGATTTCTTTAAACTTTCCATTTCGTTCGTTGATTAGGGTATGGTTAAACTCTTCTTCTAATTTTGAAGCTAATTTCTCATAACTATATTTTCCAGAACCATCAATCTGACATGATGCTTTAAGGTCAAAATAATATTCTTCATTTTCTTTTAAATCAAAAGCGATTTTGCTTAGTAGTCCATCCCAAGTATATGAGTTAGTGAGGTACCGTAAACTAACCCCTGTACCAATAAAAAGTACTGGATGGTTTTCGTATCGAGAAATAAAGTCTGATATATTCATATTGTTTTTTTTATCTGTCAATTATGTGTTACTCGGTAATACATTCTAACACTGACTGAATTCCTGTGAATATACTTTACCCAGTCGCCCAAGCCTATCCATAATTACCATTAGCCGATGCATCGTTCCAAAATTGCGTTCTAAAGTAATCATTACTTATCAAAAAAAATATCCATTTTCGGCAAAAGTGATTCGTTCCGTTTTTTTTACAAAACTATTTGGGGAATTATTTATGCGTACGCAAATTTGGGAAGCATCAAAGCCCCACCGTACAAAAAAAAGTAACCACAGATTACGCAGATTATCACAAATTTCATGTTTTCCTTTGGAAAACAATCCGTGAAATCCGTGTAATCTGGTGCGTCACGAGGCGTGCGTATATATATATTTAAAACCTATAGGATGAAAGAGCCTAACAACCTAATTTGCCGTTCAGGTTGAAGTACACTTGACACAGGCTCCGGGAAACCGGCACTGTGAAGCTCAGGTGTTACGGACGTGTAGGCTGCAACATTCAGGCTTCGTTAACCCAACTTGAAAAAAATGTACCCATAAATGGCAAAAAAGTCAGTTTTTTTAATGAATTTTTGGGACTTTC
>JAEINY010000138.1 GCA_016342595.1 Marinilabiliaceae bacterium | reverse complement strand
TCACCGGATGGGCAGGGGGCTTATTTGGCCATGACCAAAGCATTGGAGCTGGCCGGATTAGCCATTGATGATATTGATTACATCAATGCGCACGGTACGGGAACAGATAATAACGATCAGTCGGAAGCCACAGCCATCAAACGGGTGTTTGGCGAAAAGGTACCACCTTTCAGTTCGACTAAAGCGTATACCGGACATACACTGGGGGCAGCAGCCGGCATTGAGGCGGTCTATTCCATACTCGCGCTTCAAAATCAACTGATCTATCCGAATCTGCGCTTTGCACAAGCCATTGAAGAATCAGGGCTATTGCCGGAAACGACTCTACAAACCAACTGTGTATTGAAGCACGTGTTATCCAACTCATTTGGATTTGGGGGAAACAATAGTACCTTAATCTTTTCAAAGCTATAATATGGGAATCTTCATTCACGCATACAATGCGATTTCACCGGCTTTCCCGTTTGAGATTTCAGACGAAATGATAACCATTCCTCAATCGGTGGAAGGTGCTTTATACTGTCAGGAACCAGTCTATAAACAATTCATCACACCCAAATTGCTGCGTCGCATGAGTCGGGCCGTGAAGATGGGTGTGGCCTGTGCTCTGGAGAACCTGAAACAAACGCAAACCGAACAGCCTGATGCCATTTTAATAGCAACAGGTTTGGGATGTGTGGCCGATACGGTGAAGTTTCTGGATCAGATGACAGAGAATAAAGAAACGCTGTTGAATCCCACCCCCTTTATTCAATCGACACACAATACGGTTTCCGGTCAGATTGCGCTGTTATTACAATGCAAAAGCTATAACCTGACTTTTACACAGAATCAATTCTCCTTTGAAACAGCCCTGCTGGAAGGTATGATGTTGCTGGAAGAGAATCAGCAGCAAATAATTCTGGTGGGCGGCGTCGATGAGTTAACGGCTGAAAGTCATCAGTTAATGAAAAGTGCAGGTTGTGCGACCGATGGCACGTCGGGAAAAGGATATGTACCTGGCGAAGGGGCTGCCTTCTTCACACTTTCAGGGGAGCAAACCCAGGAAGATCAAATCGAATTGGTCGATCTGAGAATAGTACCTGCCCTGGATCAGGACATGGATATAACGGTTGTTATTGATGAACTGCTTCAGAGCCATCAATTGCACCTTTCAGATATTGACCTCTTGCTCACGGGAGAGAATGATGAGCGCTCTGCTAAAAAATATTATGGAGGGGTATTCAACGAAAAGTTTGATGAGCTATCCCGCATCTCATTTAAGAACTACTGCGGTGAATACGATACCGCTTCAGCCTATGCCTTGTGGCATGCTTGTACTATCATGAGTAGCTCAGATGAGATGTCGGATGATGCCAATTATACATTAATCATTAATCATTACAAAGTGGGCGGATACGCTTTGTTTCTCCTCAAGCGATGAGTCGGTTTTATACCATAACATTATTGTTTGTGATGCTCGCCGGAGCGTTGTTTGTGTCGGGCCTCAGTGTGTGGTATGTAACATTGACGATCTTTATCTACTCCCTTGTGATGGTGTATGCATCCGCTTATATCGGATCGGGCTTTTATGCGAAGGCTATTTGTCACTTTCAAACCGATGCCAGAGAAGTGGCCATTACGTTTGATGACGGACCGGATGAAAAAACAGAGCAAATACTGGAACTGCTCAAAGAAGCCGGTTTCAAAGCCTCTTTCTTTTGCATTGGTCAAAAGATGGAGAAGCATCCCAGGCTGACCGAGCGCATCGTAGATGACGGACACTTGTTGGGTAACCACACCTGGTCGCATGATTCAATGTTTCCACTATTTCTGCCCGCAAGAATTAATCAGGAGTTGGTGCGCACAAATAACATCATTGAGCAACATATTGGACAAGCCAACGTTTTTTTCCGGCCTCCCTATGGTGTGACCAATCCCTTTGTGAGCAGAGGTATTCGTGGCATATTTCAGAAGGTAATCGGGTGGAATGTGCGCTCGCTGGATACCACTAATCGAAGTAAAGAGCAGGTGTTGCACCGTATCACAAAGAATCTGCAACCGGGTCAAATCATATTATTGCACGATACATCTCAATTTGTGGTGCAGATTTTGCAAGAGCTCATCATACATTTAAAACAGGAAGGTTACACCTCCGTAGCTCTCCATCACATGAAGGATCTAAATTCAGATAGATGAACAAAATTTTAGTATTCGTTTTATTCTTGATAGCCATGGGTGTTCAGGCCCAGACGAACGATTTTAAACCCGTCAATAACCGCGCTGAAGTAGAAGATAAACTGCTGGCTGCTTCCGGTGAACTGCATACCATCACCTGTAACTTCGTTCAAAAGAAGCATCTGGAATATCTGTCAGCAGTGATTGAATCAAACGGTCAGTTTTGGTTCGAAAAACCCGGTCGTTTACGGTGGGAATACATGGATCCGTTTAAATACATTGTGTTGATTAATAACGGGATGTTTACGGTGGTGGATGAAGAGAAAACCAGTCACTTTGACCTCAAGAAAAATGCTGCTTTCCGTGAGTTGAATGCTATTATCTCCAGTTCGGTGGATGGCACTTTGATTGAATCGGATAAGTTCAATGTAGACATCCTGGAGAATAAAGATTATTACCTGGTGCAGCTCGATCCTCGTAATGAACAGATGAAGGACATCCTGAATAAAATAGAACTCTATTTCTCCAAGCTGGACCTGAATGTAGAGAAAACACGGATGATTGAAACAGCTGAGGATTACACCGAGATTATATTCAAAAACCGGCAGTATAATGTGGCGGTAGGAGATGATGTGTTTAAGGCTGCGAAATAGGAGGGATGAAGCAATAGCGAATCCTGAAAGGATTGAATGTGAATAACCGCGGGTGAAACCCGTGGATGATGACATGGTAATAATAGTACAACCCTGAATGGGGTTGAATTTTATTAGAACTGCAATAAATCGATGCATCATCCGGATGAACCAAAAATTTCTATCAACCTATATCAATCTTAATTTTATGAAGAATCTATTTGTAACAAGCCTGTTGTTATTGCTTTCGATGGCCTCTTTTGCTCAATTAAAGGAGAGTGATCAAATGATGTATCAATCCAAAGTGCAGAGTTACACCAAAATGAAAAAGACAGGATCGACCATGGCCATTGTGGGTGGCGGATTAACTGTTGTCAGTACTGTTTTGTTGGCTAGTGCGGATTGGGAGAAAACAGAAACGTATACCGGAGAAACTCAATATAACACCACTGATGGATCAGGCGTTCTCGGTATTGTGGGGCTCGTGATTGGTGTGCCCATGGCAGTGACCGGTATTATCCTCAACTCAGTGGGTAATCGTAAAATGAAGTATTACCAGGATAAACTGAGTAATGTAAAGTTGAGTTCGTTTCAGCAAGGACAGCAAGCCGGGATTACCCTGGCGATTAAGTTCTGATAGAAGCTTATATTGAAAATATAGGAGGCCTTGGAAATCGATTGGATCGGTTTTTAGGGCTTTTTTTTTTACCGCTAAGGACGCTGAGCCGCTAAGAGAAGGTTGTAGTGGTTTGACGCTCTTTCAGAGCTAATGACATTTTCCTCTGCGTCTTGGCGTCTTTGCGGTGTGACCAACCACTTTTTCCTTTTTTTGTGGCTCCTGTTAAAAACTACGCCAACTCAGGCCTGCAAGTACACCAACTGGTGCCAACAAGTACGCCTACTTGCACCGGTAAGTACAGCTACTTGATACTGTGAGTAGGCCTACTTAGGTCCTCAAGTACGCCTACTTGATAGTGTGAGTACAGCTACTTAGTACCAAATTTACCTTGCATTCATCTAATACTAAAAGTATAATAAAATGATTGATAAAGCATTTTGCTTATTACTTGTGGTTAATGCCGATACATAATCAAAGAGCGATGTTTTTATCGCTCATTTGATTAGTAATCGGTATAAAAACCCTATAAGCCGGGAGTGATTGGTCGTGCCTAGCCGGATAATAATATCATATTGTTGCGTATAATTCATGAAAAATTAATCAAAAACTGCTTAAAAAATGATATGTTTGAAGTGATGAGATAAAACCAATCACGCCACTACTCATGAACCCTTTCCACAACCCAAAATATAGATTTTCTATAATTCCAGTTGCAACGGGGGTTTCAGACTTTTGAAAAAGATCTGCTTAATAATGATAGCAAGACCTGGTGTGGATATTGAAACGTTGTGCTTAAACCTGCTTTTAACCAAGTTAAACTGCTAACAAACAGAATAAATAATTCTTCTTCAATATTTAAAAGCCAAAATTAAAAATAGATGATTGTTAAGTGTGAAGGACTAAAAATTGGGAAATACTCTATACCAGCCTTCGAATTGCATGAAGGAGAACTGATTGGCATTTGTCTCTATAATGGCAGCCATCTATATGACTTAGAAATGGAACTTGTAAATTATTTCACAGGAGTAATTAAAAGTTCACAACTTGAAGTCCATCAAAAAATGACTTTTGTAGAACATTTTAAAGAAAGTCGAATTAAAGATATGTTTTTACCGATGTCAGTTGGGAAATATCTGAAAATCTATGGCAAAGAAGGAAGTAAGGAATTGGAAAGGATTTATGAAATTGATTATATAAATCGTAAAACTAAAATTCATAGTTTGGCAGGTACTCCAAGAAAGTGGTTATCCTTATTCGCGACTTTTTCGAAATCAAAACATATTGTATTTGATATGGTAGGTCAAGATCCCATTGGATCGGATAAAACATTGGATTATGTAAGAGAATTCGTTAATAAAGGTGATAGCGCGATTTTATTAGATAATTTCGATGATTCAGAACCAAAGTGTGATAGATTCTATAGAATTAAAATAGAAGAATAAAACTAAGCCCAATAAATAGGCCTTCATACATTGCGGAGCACCCAGTGATGAAGGCTAAGTTGAACTATACCGTTTACTAATCAAAATGCGCCTTTAGTGCGTTTCACTTCTAAATGCCCTTTGATTATGTATCGGCATTATGCCAGCGCATGCGATAGCTATTTGATATTTAATTGGTATAAATCCCGCGGGCAATAGGTGCTATGGTTTTTGCAATGGATTTTTTCTTTTCATTCTAAAGGAGCCAGGTCGAAATGCAGGGCATTATAGAGGATTAGCGTTGGTTCGGTTGCTTCTACAAAAGAACAATGTGGAGAGAAGATTTAGCAAAAGAATGTAAATAAATAACTACTTTTATTACCAATGCAACCAATAGTAACAGCCGGGTCTCCCTTCGCCGAGTCCCGATAACTATCGGGATAAAAGTGCCTGAGCCGTGTGCCGGGAAACTGGTACAGCCTGTCCCGCAAAGCGGTACACGGTTCTTAGAGGGTGTAAGCTACCCGGTGTCACTATATTGGAAGAGAGACAACGAAACAGAAATAATAACAATTAATTATATAGGAGGATAAAAATGAGGTATAAAAAGTTAAAAATAAGTGCCGTACTCTTGTTCGGACTAGGACAAACAGGACTACAAGCACAAGAAAGCGTTAACGCCACAGGCAGTAATGCTTCGGGTAGCGGAGGCTCGGCAAGTTATTCGGTTGGTCAAGTGGTTTACACCACCAATACAGGGACAAATGGTACGGTAGTGCAAGGCATTCAGCAACCGTTTGAAATTTTGGTAGTAACAGGGTTGGAAGAAGCCAAAGGAATTAATCTTTCAGTTTTGGCATACCCAAATCCGGTAACAGACAATCTTATTCTTACAGTTGACAACTTTGAACTTTTAACTTTGAAATTTCAAATGTATGATATGAGCGGAAAACTTTTACAAAGCGAAAACATCAAAGGTAACCAAACAAGTATTGCTATGAGCAACCTTGTACCTGCAACTTATTTTGTGAAAATAACCGAAGGTAATAAAGAAGTAAAAATATTTAAAATCATTAAAAAATAATGAAACATGAAAAAAATATTTACAATTTTAATTGCCGTTTTATTTACTGCAACTCTTTGGGCACAAAGTCCCGAAAAAATGAGTTACCAAGCAGTAGTTAGAGATGCTAGTAGTGCATTAGTAACTAATCAAACCGTAGGTATGCAAATAAGCATTTTGCAAGGCAGTGAAACAGGAACAGCGGTTTATGTAGAAACCAAAACAACAACAACCAATGCCAATGGATTGGTAAGTTTAGAAATAGGAACAGGTACAGTAGAGAGTGGAGATTTTACTACCATAGATTGGGCCAACGACAGCTATTTTATAAAAACAGAAACCGACCCTGCAGGCGGGTCAAATTATACAATAACAGGGACCAGTCAGCTACTGAGCGTGCCTTATGCTTTGTATGCAAAGACAGCTGAGACATTTACAGGTGCAATTACTGAAACTGATCCGCTATATGTAGCTTGGGATAAAGATTACGGAGATCTTACTAACAAGCCTTCTAATGTAAGTAGTTTTACCAACGATGCTGGATATTTAACATCTGAGATTGACGGATCAACTACCAATGAAATAGAATTACCCACGCAAACAGGTAACTCAGGAAAAATGCTTACTACTGATGGATCAAGTCCTTCATGGGCTGCTGTAAGTTTTAATGACTTAAGCGATAAGCCTGCTAATTTGGATTTGGATTCGACAGATGACTTTGATGGAAACTACAATAATTTAACCAACAAGCCTTCTAATGTAAGTAGTTTTACCAATGATGCAGGGTACTTAACCAGTATAGCTGCTAATTCTGTTGATGGAACCAATATTGCTTTGGGAAGTGATACACAGGGTGATATTATGTATTACAATGGAACCGATTGGGTGCGTTTAGCTGCAGGAACCTCTGGCCAGGTATTACAAACAAATGGTGCAGGCGCTAATCCAAGTTGGGAAGATGCTGCTGGAGGTGGAAGTTCCATGATTACACAAATTACTTATCACACATCTTATGATCATCAGGCTACCGGGGAATACCTCTATATGAGTGGGGGTGGTTCAGGTAATAATCCTTCTATCGATCATAATAGGGTGTACTTGGTAGCACCATTTGATGGTGAATTGGTGAAAGTTATGATAGCAAGTAGTTCTGTGGCTGCAGGATCAACTCTTGTTGCCTTGAGAAAAAATAATAGCACAACTAATATTGAATCACAAATTGTAAATATGGCATCTGCCGATGTTTCATATACGTTTACTTTCTCAAGTGCTACATTTTCTGCGGGTGACAGACTGCACATTTACATACAACCCAATGTGGAGGTAAATTTGGATGATCTAATTGTTACTTGTGTTTGGGAATATACACTATAATTAAAAGCAAAATAACCAATTTTAGATAAACGTGGACGAATATGTTGAGTCTACGTTTATTTTAATTCTAGGCAACTTGATGACCAAAGAACTTATGCGAGATGTATCCAAATCAGGAAATTGGGGCAACGATAATTATGAGTTACAAATAAATTCAGACGACAACTTAGAATACATATCAAGTTTTGTAAAATAGTCGATTAAGAAAAATAACGAAATGCCAACATCTAGGGCTGAATGAATCCGGGGGGTTGGTGACGTGCGAAGATTAGTGATTTCAATGAGCGCCGCCAAATATTATAAAATGGATTTTTATAGTTAAATTTGGCCCATTGTTAAATATTTGGCTCTGTGCGTTTTTTGAAGATTGTGATTTCTAACCCCTACGGTTAATAACGCCTCACGTTAGTGGCAAGCCAAATACACCTACCCTAAGAAATCAAATTGAAATGAAAAATGTTATTTTAATAGTATTCACAATGGCCTTAAGCCATCAAGTGGTTTTCTCCCAAAAAGCATTTGAAAAAATAAAAGATAAAGAAGATATTATTGCTTCAACTTCAGAAATAGTTCCAATATACTTTATACTTGGCACATTAAGTGATTACATGGGGCGGTTTCAATATATTGAAAGACATACCCAAGTGGATAGGTACTATCCTCATGAAAAACCACTCGTAACTTATCTGACAAAGTTTATTCAAGCAGAACTTAATATAAAAGTAGACACCACATTTCAAACATCGAATCACCTCAAATGACATCGGTTAAACTCTCAAAAACATTAAATAGCTTTTATGATGAACTAATTGATAGTTTATTTAAAACTGAGACTGAAATATGTTCATTCTTAACAGGTGTGTTTTATAGATATGGTGAAAAGCTAGATAGTACAATTTATAAAATTCAATTAGCGAATTCGCCTAAACATCAAGACTGTTATGAGTTATTAAAAAGAATTGGTTGCACTAAGATTTTGTACAAATATTTAAGGAATATACCAGCACAGTATATTTTATATTTTGAGCCAACATTTGCATTAAAGTCATATTTAGATTCAATTGAACCTCAAATACATTTGTTAAATAAAGAATATACATTCCAAATAAAACAAGTTGAAGTGCAATATCTAAAACAGAAAGATAAAGAAAGAGTAAATATTAGAAACGCTTTTTACTAAGAAATGCCAGCCATTAATAAATAGGCCTTCATACGATGCACAGCTCCCAGTAATGAAGACTCAGTTGTACAATCATGGAAAAAATTATCTATTATATGATGTTAAGAACACATGAAAGCGCAAGTGTTAGTATATTAGGAAGATGGGTGAAATGACGCAGGAATGACGTATGAAATACAATGAATAAATTTGAATAATTTTTAAATTGAATATAATCTTGTCTCGAATTTTAAATGGATTATGAAACAACCGGATTTAGGTAAAAAAATCTCAGAATTAAGACTTGCAAAAGGATTAACTCAAGGCGAGCTTGCAGAGAAATGTAATTTATGTCTAAGGACGATTCAAAGAATAGAATCTGCAGAGGTGACGCCAAGGAGTTATACAATCAAATTGATTTTTGAAAGCCTAGATTATAAGATATTTAATTCATTTGGAAAACTTTCTTATAGGCTAGATAGGATGGCTTATAGATTCAAAACATGGCTCGAGCAATTCTATAAATATGTTTTAGATTTATTTAACTTAAAAACAGATGCAATGAGAAAAATAACAACTTTAACAACAGTATTTACTCTGTTAGTCATAGGATTATTCATATTAAGTGCCGAAAGCAATGCACAAACACCGGAACAAATAAAACAAACTATTGAAAAAATAAATAATGATTTTTTAGTTTTTTTCAATAAAGGTGAGATAGAATCAATGTCTGATATATATAGATATGATGCCTGTTTATTACCTGAAAATTGTTGCGATAAGACTAGTAGACAGCAACATTGGAAAAAGGAAATAGCAAAGGGATATAAAATTACTAAATTGGCAACTTTATCATTAAGCATAAGTGATACAATTGCGGTTGAGAAAGGAAAATGGAAAATAGTTTGGCCATCTGGCCCAGAAATGAATGGTATGTATTTGACTGAGTGGAGATTTTCTGATAATGCATGGAGGAAAGTAAATGATATAAGTGGAATTACAGCTATTAATAAAGGAACTGAAAAATAGAAATTAAATAATGTATAAATTTATACTGACAGATAGCGAAACATACTGACAGAGGAACCGGATGCGGGAATTGACCGAAGGGAAATCATGAACACCATGATAAAAAAGACACAAGTGAATAAATCTGTATGTCCGGTTCTGCGAGGGGGTAAGCGGAGTAATCCGCTATCCTGTCTCGATTGTACTCCATTGCCTAATTACCAAGGTTATTTACTTTGAAAAAAACAAATCTATTGTTACTTATTTTAATGATAGTTGAAAATTGAAAAACGAATTACAAAAAATGAATTATATAATTTTTGACCTTGAAGCGACATGCTGGGATGGATGGGATAAAAGTCAAAACGAAACTATTGAAATAGGTGCAGTACTAATTAATGAAAATAAAGAAATTGTTTCTGAGTTTTCTGAATTCATTAAACCATTGAAGTATCCAATATTGAGTGAATTTTGTAAGAATTTAACTTCAATACAACAATGTGATGTAGACTCTGCAAAATATTTTAGCGAAGTAATTGAAGATTTTAAAAAATGGATAACACAAAATGGAAATGATTATGTGTTATGTTCATGGGGATTTTATGATAGAAAACAATTTGAAAGTGATTGCCAAGTGCATGATTTAGACGATAATTGGGTAAAAAAACATATTAGTTTAAAACACCAATACGGAAAATTCAAGAAGTTGAAGAGAGCTATCGGTATGAAAAATGCCTTAATTAATGAAGGTATTGAATTAGAAGGCACTCATCATCGAGGAATACATGACGCTAGAAATATATCAAAGATATTTATTAAATATTTCCAAAAATGGAATTTTAAATATGAAGAATAACGGAGTACAAGCTACAATAAATCAAGAAAGATAAAGCTCACGTACCCGGCTCGCTTCATGCAGCAAGGCCGTGTACGCCAAGAGAAGTAGGCCACATGTAAGGTAACTTCTTTGTAAGCCGAAAACATAGGAACGAGACCTGGGGGCCCTGAAATTAGTTGGCGATTTTCAGCAGGTGAAAGTCCTGCCCATCCAAAGCCCGTAAGCAGGATGGTAGAGAACCAGATGGGTGATTCCGTGAGGATAGCAGAAAAGTATCCATTCAATGTCATAATAATGAAACAGAAGATTCTCAAGATGATGATTATTTAAAAATTCATTTCACTACTTTTGTTAGCAATGAAACCAGTAATAACACCCGGGATTCCCTTCGCCGGATACGGTTCTTAGCTGGCGTAAGCTACCTGCTTGGATAATTATAAAATAAGTTTATGCAAAAAACATTATTAAGAAATCTTGTTGTTATTTGTCTGTTTTTCAGCTCTGATTTTGCGATAGCCCAGGATTATAGTTTTACAAAAGACAATGTTGATATCCTCGGCCGGGGTTTAGTTGTAAAACGGGAAAGATAAAGCCAAAATTATGGACTCCCGAGCAACCAAATATGTACAATTTAATTACCTCGGTATATAAAAAGGGGAATCTAATTGATGTTACAACGACCAGTATGGGATTTAGAACTTTTGAGACAATAGGGAATAAGTTTTATCTAAATGGCAAACCCTACTGGTTACGAGGCGCCAATCACCCACCAATTGGTATTGCACCAAATGATATCAAATTGGCGAATACATTTTTTAAGTTAATGCATGATGGTAATCAAATGATGACACGTTCTCATGGCTGTCCGTTTACCAAAGCATGGATGGATGCTGCCGATACTCAAGGTGTTGGGATGAGTTATGAAGGTAGTTGGCCCTGGCTTATGATCAGTGATATACCCTCACAAGAGTTGTTGGATATATGGAAAGAAGAAATGCTTTCTTTGGTTAAAAAATATAGAAACCATCCTTCTTTGCTAATATGGACGATCAACAATGAGATGTACTTTACGGCATTTTATAAAAATGATCCTCCTGCAGTGCGACTAAAGAAATGGGAAATTATTTCTGAAGTAATTAAGGCCATAAGAAAACTATCTCCCAATACAGCCATTTCATCCGACTCAGGATATGGAAGATTGCTGGCAGATTATAAAAACAATCTGGAACCAAATGATATTGATGACGGAGATATTGATGATCGCCATGTTTATTTTAATTGGTATAACCGTGACTTTTTTCAAGTCTTTAATGGTGAATGGGCAAAGCGTATCTATTGGTCTGTGGGTGCAAATCCTGACCGACCTTTTTTTAGTCAGGAAACTTCAACCGGATACACCAATAACGATGACGGCCATTTTAACCGTAAATATTTATTCAATAATTATGTGCCTCAGGCCTGGGTAGGCGAATGGGCTTATGAAGATAAAGACCCCGCGTTGACTTTACAAAGACATGCTTTCATGACTAAAGAATTAATGGAAGTTATCCGAAGAACAAGTCCTGAGTCGGCAGGTGTACTTTTATTTGCTAATCTTTGTTGGTTTAGAAATGTATATGATGCCGAAAAAATAGCTCCATACCCCGTATATGAGGCTGTAAAAAAAGCAAACAATCCTGTGTTGATAAGTGCTGAACTTTTTGGCAGAAATTTTTATGCCGGCACGATCATTAAACCAAGAGTCTGTCTGGTAAACAACGCTATAGATGGCAAGGATATTCCCATTTCTGAGCTGGAATGGAAAATTGTTTATGGTGAAAAAATCCTTTCATCGGGAACTCAAGAGTTGGAAGCGGTAAATCACTATGACAGATTGTGGGTAGCATCGGAAATCAAACTGCCTAAAACACTGCCCACGTTAAAAACAAAGTGCAAACTCTTACTAAGTGTCAGATCGGGTAATGGAATTACAGCAAAAAATGAATATGATATTTTGATTGCCGATAAAAAATGGACAGATGGCTCTCTTGTATCAAAAGATAAAACAATATCGGTTTTCGATTTAACGGGGGCAACAAGCAAAGTGCTGGATAGCTTGGGAGTTAAATATCGTAATATGGTCGATTTAACGGAAATACGTACCGAAGCAGCCGATTTACTAATTATTGCCAACCTCGATCAGGATGAAGAAATTCCTTATAACTGGGAAGATGTAAAAAATGTTTGTGCAAATGGTACCAATGTTTTACTGATACATCCGGGTAAACATCTCCAGTGGCTTTATTACAACAAAATAGAGTCGGTGTACGAGAGAAAAGGACGAGTGGTCAATATGCATATCCCTGAGCATGGTTGTTTTGATGAAATAGACCCCTTGGAACTTGCCTGGTGGCAACAAGAAGGAAGAGAAAGGCCTCGTGCGTGCCGACGTTCGTTTCGATTAAAATCAACCGATAATATAACTGCATTATGCACCTATTTAAGACCTCATACCGGCTTGGGTAACAATAAGGAAGCCTATTTGAAAGAAATGAGCGGAATCCCGTTAATGGAGATAAAAGAAAAGAAAGGAAGATTAATTGCTTCGGAGATGGAAACAAATGAAGGAGACAAAGACCCTATTGCTGCTAAGCTGTTATTAAACCTTATTAATGAATTGTTGAAATAGATTATCCTTTACCCATCAGGCCTTCATGTGGTGCTCAGTACCTGGTTATGAAGGCC
Organism: Marinilabiliaceae bacterium; assembly: GCA_016342595.1. Taxonomy (GTDB): domain Bacteria; phylum Bacteroidota; class Bacteroidia; order Bacteroidales; family Marinilabiliaceae; genus JAEINY01. Next base: position 3,546 of record JAEINY010000138.1, on the reverse strand, counting down.
TGATGGAACTAAATACTGTGGGCAATAGGTGCTATGTTTTTTGTAAAGGCTTTCTTCTTTTTGGGGAGTGCTTTTGAAAGAGTGTTTTTATTAGGGATGTGGCTTGTTTAATTGGCTGTTTAGGTCTTTTTTAAAGATTGTTAATACCTGTTTCGTAATTGGTTTTTGCCTGATGGGGTGATGCGCTTTTAACCTGCGCGTGCAGGATAAATGGAAGGGATTAACGATTGGAATTTCGTACAGCTAAGAGATTGATAATTTTGAAGAAATAGACAATATGATTAGATTGCTCGATATGCAAGATTATAATTCTTGGTTGGAACTTGCAAAAGAAGTTGAACCTCTATTTGGACCAATGCTAGATTCAAAAGAATTTCAAGATGGAATTGTAAATTGCATACAAAACAATAACGCATTTGGTATTGAGAATGAAAAAGGAAATTTGACAGGGATTATTGCTTTAGATCGGATAAAAAATGAGATACTATGGTTAGCGGTAGCCGAAAAATATCGCGGATATAATTATGGTAAAAAATTAGTAGAAAAGGCTATTGAGGAGTTGGAAAGCAATGGAGATATTTATGTTCAAACATTTTCAGGAATAGTGAATGAAGGGAGGAATGCCAGGCGTATTTATGAAAGGAATGGATTTGTGGAATATAAAGATGCAGGTAGAAACCTTGCTGATATTGAAACTGTAGTAATGGTAAGAAAGAAAACCAAAAGCACTGCACCCAATATTTAGCCCCCAATCAAGCGTTGCTTATAAATACTTGACATTGGGGTAGATGTTGAACTGAACAAGTCTAAAATATATCAATAAAAAAGGATTTTTCTTATAGTGGTTTTAACCGTGTCAGGTTTTTGGTGGAACAGGCAATTGTATTTTATAACTGAAAGTCTGCCGTTACCCGGGCAAGCACGAATGAACCCATCAGTGTAATGTTCTTAAACCTTAGCTGTCATGAATCAACCTAATCGACTAAACCTGCTGAATAGAATTATTCAGAAAAAAGAATACCTGGTTATTTTTATCCTGGTACTGGTAAAAGTGGCTATTCACATTATTACCAATATTAATGCAGGTTTTGATGGTGATGAAATTATGCACATTGATGCAGGGAATCATCTGGCCTGGGGATATATGTCGATTCAGCCGTTAATTGGCCTATTGGCCTGGGTTCAAAATTTATGTAACAGTGATTCAGTTTTTGTTCATCATCTGTTCGCCCATTGTGCAGCTGTTGGTATAATGATTATTAGTGGTCTTACGGTAATCAAGCTAGGCGGAAGCTGGAAAGCTGTGTTATTAGTACTTACTTGTATTTTAGTGGCTCCGGGATTTAGTTATTCACAACACATTTTTACGCCACTGGTTTTTGAACAGTTATTCTGGCTTTTAAGTTTTTATCTGCTTATTATCTATAACAAGGAAAACAAGGCTAAATACCTCATTTACCTGGCCATTTGCCTCGCACTGGGACTTATGGTTAAGCTCTCCATCCTGATATTTATTGCCGGTATAGGCATTTCAATACTACTATGTAAAAGAGATGTATTGGTTCAAAAGTCTTTTTGGTTAGCAGCAGGCATCTTTTTGGTAATTATTTCCCCTAATCTTTTTTGGCAGTATCAACATGGGTTTCCGGCTGTTCAGCACATGACAGCTTTGCACGGTAAAATGCTGGTTAAATTTGATGTGCTTGATAACCTGAAGTTGCTCTTTATTACTACAAATCCATTTGCCGCAGTTGTTTGGCTGACAGCCATTTTATTTGCACCCTTTGTTGCTTTTGCCAAAAATATTCGGGTGGTGGCAATAGCGATGTGTATTCCTTTTCTGATCCTGGTTGTTTTCAGGGGGCAGTTTCACTATTATTTTCCAACAATACTTACCGCTTTGTGTGTTGGCAGTGTTGTACTCGAAAACTACCTTAAATCCCGAATTAAATGGCTTTGGCTTTATCTGCCTTTGCTGGTAGTTTCTGCCTTTATTCTGACGCCAAAAATGATGCCTGTCCTGCCATTGGATAAATATATCGAGAATTTGAATCATTCAGAAGACGATAAAAATGAACAACTGTTTTTCACTCAGCAATCGATTGCCGATAACAGGATCAAAAATAAAGATGAAAGGATCCCAATAAGTTTTGAAGCCTATTACACCCATAACGACTGGCTAAACCTTACCGAAGCGCTTAATACCATTTATCAAAGATTACCACAGGATAAACAAAGTGATTGTCTTATTTGGACACGCTGTTATACCCAGGCAGGGGGTATAAATTTATATGGAAAAAAATACAAGTTACCGCAAGCTTTTACCCAACATGCCGGGTGTTATGAGTGGATACCGACATTTGATAAAAATGTAACCATTATTGTTGTGGCAAATGCTAAATCTCCTGCTGATTCGCTTGGTATAGGCTCCTTTTTTGCACCTGCGTTTGATAAACTCACCTGGAAACAAGCTGTGTTTTGTCCTTATGCCCGGACTAGTTCCAATGCCTACTATATGCTCTATCTTGGCGAAGGACTAAGATTTAATTCCGATACCTTGAAACTGAGGTATGAAGATTATATATTTGAGTAATAATGAGAATATTTAATTTTGGGATGAATCAAAAATAACATAAATGAGACTGTGGTCGCTACATCCAAAATACCTGGATTCAAAAGGTCTTGTGGCGCTTTGGCGGGAAGGGCTTCTGGCCAAAAATGTTTTAGAGGGAAAGACAAAGGGGTATAAGAATCATCCGCAACTCTTGAGATTTAAAGAATCGAACGATGCAGTTGGTAGTATCAATCAGTATTTGACTGCCGTTTATGAAGAGGCCTTAGAACGAGGGTATCATTTTAATAAGTCAAAGATCAGTTTTGATTTTAATCCCGGTAAAATTCATGTCACAAAAGGGCAGTTGAATTATGAAATGGTGCATTTACAGAATAAGTTACAAATAAGAGATCCCCAAAAACTTCGTGAATTATTAAATGTGGAAAGAATTGAACCGCACCCTCTATTTTTTATCATAGAAGGAGAAATAGAGCTTTGGGAGAAAATTTAAAATAGAGGCCAGCTCATTTGCAAAAGAGAATATATCAATTCAAATAATTATATTTAGGAATTATACCAAAATTAAAGTGTTAACCCTATGGATGATATCAGTATTTTTACCGATAAAGCTATTGAGCCTGCCAGTCAGGATTTGGTAAATAGATTAGCCTCCTCCTATGCATTGTGGCAACACATTTATGATTTTGTGTTTAGGCAATACCCCAAATGCATCGCTGAATGGAATTATCCCGGCAAGAAGTATGGCTGGAGTTTCCGCATCAAGGACAAGAAAAGGGCCATCATCTATCTATTACCTAGAGAGGGTTACTTCAAGGTAGCTTTTGTATTCGGACAAAAAGCCACGGATGCGATCATGGAGAGTGATATTTCTGACTCCATCAAAGCGGAATTGGCTCAAGCCCGGAAATATGCTGAAGGACGCGGGATTAATTTTGATATTAGAAACGAAGATGTGCTGGGGGATGTGGAGC
>JAEINY010000137.1 GCA_016342595.1 Marinilabiliaceae bacterium | reverse complement strand
CTAGTAAGGACAGATACCTTGTCCTGGTAAGGACGAATACCCTGACGCGATAAGGCCTGCAACTGACACCAGTAAAGGGCCAGACTCAAGAGAAAGGCGCAAAAAAAAGCCGTCCCAAACGGAACGGCTTTCAATGTAATATAGTTATTTAGCTTATTCAGCGCCTTCGAAGTCCATTTCGGACATACGCTTATAAGTGTTGTAACGCCATTTGGCATTTTTCTCAGCTACATCGAACAATACTTTGGCATCTTCAGGGAATGATTTTGCCAGGGCAGTGTAACGCACCTCATTATTCAGGAAGCTTTGGAATTTGTCCCATTTAGGCTCTTTCGAATCCAATACAAACGGGTTCTTTCCTTCTTCTTCCATCAATGGGTTGTAACGATATAAGTGCCAGTAACCACTCTCAACCGCTTTCTTACCTTCTTCCTGTGTTTTACCCATACCGGTTTTCAATCCGTGAGCAATACATGGTGAGTAAGCGATGATCAAGGATGGACCAGGATATGCTTCAGCCTCTTTCAATGCTTTGAAGTACTGTGCCTGGTTTGAACCGATAGCAACCTGAGCCACATAAACATAACCATAAGTAGTGGCCATCAGACCCAAATCTTTCTTACGAATACGCTTACCTGAAGCAGCAAATTTAGCAACCGCTCCAACAGGAGTTGACTTAGATGACTGACCACCGGTGTTAGAGTACACCTCGGTATCCATTACTAAGATATTTACATCCTGACCAGAAGCAATTACGTGATCTAAACCACCGTAACCGATGTCATAGGCCCATCCGTCACCACCAAAGATCCAAACAGACTTCTTAGATAAGTAGTCTTTCAATGCCAGGATTTCTTTCGCAACCGCATGTGATTCGTTTCCAAGAGCAGTAACCACTGCTTTAGAAGCCGCTACATTTTCGTTACCGTTATCCTTAGTCTCTAACCACTTCTCAAAAGCAGCTTTAGTATCAGCATTCACCTCAGCAATCGACTCATTGATCTTGCGCTCGATACGTGCACGTAGTTTAGCCACTCCAGTTGCCATACCTAAACCGTACTCGGCGTTATCTTCAAATAAAGAGTTAGCCCAAGCCGGCCCTTTACCTTCTTTATTGGCACAATATGGAGTAGCAGGAGCTGAACCACCATAGATAGAAGAACAACCAGTCGCATTGGCTACCATCATGCGGTCACCATACAATTGAGTGATCAATTTGATGTAAGGTGTTTCACCACAACCCGCACAAGCTCCGGAGAACTCAAACAATGGCTGGGCAAACTGAGACGCTTTCACGTTCATATCCTTAGGCATGATTGTATCTTTAATGGATACTTTTTCAACCATGTATTCCCAACGATCAGCTTCAGCCATTTGAGATTCCAGTGACTTCATCACCAATGCCTTATTCTTAGAAGGACAAACATCAGCACAGTTACCACAACCGGTACAATCTAATGCACTTACTTGCATACGATACTGTAATCCGTCAAATCCTTTACCATTCGCTTTCTTAGTGGCTGTTCCTTCAGGAGCATTCGCCATTTCAGTTTCATCTAACAAGAAAGGACGGATAGCAGCATGAGGACACACTAAAGCACACTGGTTACACTGAATACAGTTATCCATTTGCCACTCTGGTATGTCCACAGCAACACCCCGCTTCTCGTAAGCAGTAGTACCGGCAGGAAGTGTTCCGTCTTCGCGACCTTTGAAGATACTCACCGGCAGATCATCACCCTTTTGAGCATTCACAGGGAATACGAAATCTTTGATGAACTGAGGCGCTTTTTCGTTTGTTGGGAATACTACCTCTGCAGCTTCATTCGCCCAAGATGCAGGAATGGCAATCTCCACCACTTTTCCACCATTATCAACGGCTTCATAGTTCATATTAACGATGTTCTCACCTTTTACACCAAAGGTTTTAACAATCGCCTTTTTCATTTGCTCTACCGCCTGATCGAAAGGAATAACGTTGGCAATTTTGAAGAAGGCAGACTGCATGATGGTGTTGGTACGGTTACCTAAACCAATTTCTTTAGCCAGATGCGTGGCATCAATGGTATAAAACTTAATCTTGTGATCGGCAATGTAACGCTTCACGTAAGCTGGAATATGATTTTCCAACTCAGCTTCAGACCATGAACAGTTTAACAAGAATGTACCACCATCTTTCAGCCCTTTTAGCATATCGTACATATGCAAATAAGCAGGTACGTGACAAGCTACGAAGTCAGGAGTGTTTACCAAATAAGGCGAACGGATTGGCGTATCACCAAAGCGTAAGTGAGAAATAGTAATACCACCTGATTTTTTAGAATCATAAGCAAAGTATGCCTGAGCATATTTATCAGTGTTATTGCCAATAATTTTAATGGAGTTCTTGTTAGCACCCACAGTACCATCCGAACCTAAACCATAAAATTTACCTTCAAATGTACCTTCATCACCCAACGAAAACTCTGGCAACAATGGTAAGGATGAAAACGTCACATCATCCACAATACCCACTGTGAATTGATTTTTAGGCGCGTCTAATTTCAGGTTTTCGAACACACTCAACATCATAGCTGGCGTGGTATCTTTCGAAGACAATCCATAACGACCACCTACCACCATAGGGGCATTTTCCTTACCATAGAACAAGTCACGGATATCCAAATACAAGGGATCACCGTTAGCTCCAGGCTCCTTCGTACGATCTAAAACAGAAATACGCTTAACTGTTTTAGGGAAAGCCTCCATGAAATACTTAGCTGAGAAAGGACGATACAAGTGAACAGCAATTAAACCAACTTTTTCACCTTTTTTCACCAAGTCATCAATCACTTCTTTGATGGTATCAGTGATTGATCCCATTGCTATAACAATGTTCTCTGCATCTTCAGCTCCGTAATAATCAAATGGACGATACTTACGACCAGTAATTTTACTCACCTCATCCATGTAGTCAGCGACGATATCAGGCAGTTGATCGTAGAATGAATTAGCCGCCTCACGCGCCTGGAAGTATACATCAGGGTTCTGAGCAGTACCTCTGGTAACCGGATGCTCAGGATTCAATGAGTTATCACGGAATGCCTGTAAAGCTTTCTGATCAACCAATCCTTCTAAAGCTGCCTGCTCCATCACTTCTACTTTCTGAATCTCGTGAGAAGTACGGAAACCATCGAAGAAATGTAAGAAAGGCACACGTGACTTGATAGAAGCCAAGTGAGCCACACCAGCTAAGTCCATAACTTCCTGCACACTACCAGTAGCCAACATAGCGAAACCAGTCTGACGGGTAGACATCACATCACTGTGGTCACCGAAGATGGATAATGCCTGAGCCGCCAAACTACGCGCACTCACATGAAATACACATGGCAACAACTCACCGGCAATTTTGTACATATTAGGGATCATTAACAACAATCCCTGAGAAGCTGTAAACGTTGAAGTTAATGCGCCCGCCTGAAGAGAACCATGAACGGCACCCGCAGCACCGGCTTCCGACTGCATTTCTTCTACTTTAACTGTTTCTCCGAAAATATTTTTTCTTCCGGCAGCCGCCCATTCGTCGACATTTTCCGCCATGTTGGAAGAAGGGGTGATAGGGTAAATGGCAGCTACTTCACTAAACATATAAGCGATATGAGCAGCGGCGTGATTACCATCACAAGTGATAAACTTTTTTTCTTTAGCCATTTTTTATACTCCTAAAAATTAATTGGTTATTTAGTTATCCTAATTCAGTTTTTTAAAGACATTTCAAGTTACAATTTCCTATCCATTATCTCAACTAACACATTAATACAAAAAGCCAAATAGCCACAATGGAATTTGATTACCGTGTCCGACTTCCATCATGTCACGGGCATAAAAACTATTCGTTTCAGTTTCTTCCGGCTTCCCTTCACGTCCGCCTACCTGAAAGATATATTGTTGGTTCACACAAAAATCGCCCTTCTTACACGAATTCACCTGATTTTGATAGCCCACCTGGTTTAAAAAGAAAGTACGATGCAAGGTCTCCTGAGAGACTTCCCCATGCATCACTGAATGCAACAGGTTTGAATTATGCACATAAACCAATGATGGTTTTTTCATGGACTCTGCTGACTCACCATACAAAAGATGAATGAGCTTACCATATCCCAGGTAATTCAAGTAATTCATAACCGTTGCCCGCGAGGTTTCAATCTCCTGACTCAGGCGACTGACATTGGGTTGAAAGGGGGCCGCTTTGGCTACACTGTATAAAAGCTTGCGTAACTTTGGGAGGTATTTCAACTCAATTTGCTGAAGATAACTGATATCAATCTCCAATATTAAATTGATATTGCGCAGTACATTCTCCAGGTAATTCCTTTTCTCTAAGAAAAAAGGATAATATCCGTGGTGCAGATAATCGGTGAAATAAGCCAATGGTCTGACCTTATCAACTATTTCGCAACTGATGGATTCATGGTTTGTCAGAATATCATTTAAAGAGTAAGGCGAAAAATTACAGCCCGCTTTTAAATTCAAATATTCACGAAATGAAAATCCCTCTATATGATAAGCCGTCACACAATCTTTCAATTTCGGATTTTCATCCTTCAGCCGCATGACCGATGAACCACTGAAGATAATTTGCAAATCTTCAAAGTGATCGTAACAATAACGTAGTTCTTTTGACCAGTCGGGGTATTTAAATACCTGATCCAGAATCAATGTTTTTCCGCCTTTTTTGCGAAATTCATCCGCAAAAGAGACAATGGTACGGCCGGTAAAATAAAGGTTGTTCAAATTGACATATAAACAACTCTTTTCAAATCCAAACGCTTTTTTCGCGTAGTCCAGTAAAAAAGTCGTTTTCCCAACGCCTCGGGCACCTTTAATCCCAATTAACCGGTGTGACCAGTCAATCTCCTCCATCAACTGCCGATGAACAGGGACTTCCAGGTGTTCTAACAGATATTTATGTGTTTCAAAAAATGAATGCATTGCTTACGATTGTATCGCAAAGTTAAAATCCTATCCCAGACTATTGCTATCTCGACATTACAACTTTATCAATTCCCTGTAATTTAAAATTAATAAAAATAAAAAGGCCACCCAGAGGGCAGCCTTTTTTTTATATGATTGTCAGTGTTTACGCCTATCGAGCGTTCATTGAGATCAAAAATTCCTCGTTGGATTTTGTTTTTGACATCCGATCGTTCAAAAACTCCATCGCTTCTACCGGCGTCATATCGGCCAGGTAATTTCTTAAAATCCAAACACGGTTCATCATCTCCTGATCCATCAGCAAATCTTCACGGCGTGTACTGGACAGATTGACATCCACAGCAGGGAAAATACGCTTGTTGGACAAACGACGATCCAGCTGTAATTCCATATTACCGGTACCTTTAAATTCTTCAAAGATCACCTCATCCATTTTCGACCCAGTATCTGTTAAGGCCGTTGCAATAATGGTTAAAGATCCACCATCTTCGATGTTACGAGCCGCACCAAAGAAGCGTTTTGGACGATGTAATGCATTGGCATCCACACCACCAGACAATACTTTACCGGAAGCAGGTGATACCGTATTATAAGCACGCGCCAAACGTGTAATAGAATCTAAAAGCACCACCACGTCATGACCACACTCAACCATACGTTTGGCTTTCTCCAACACAATGTTAGCTACCTTCACGTGACGTTCAGCCGGCTCATCAAAAGTAGAGGATACCACTTCAGCATTCACACTACGTGCCATGTCTGTTACCTCTTCCGGACGTTCATCAATCAACAGAATGATCATGTACACTTCAGGATGGTGCGCTGCGATAGAATTAGCTACATCTTTTAATAAAACGGTTTTACCGGTCTTAGGCTGCGCTACGATTAAACCACGCTGTCCTTTACCGATTGGGGCAAACATATCTACTACCCGTGATGATAAGTTAGACCTTGATCCCGTTAAGTCAAACTTCTCATTGGGAAAAATTGGCGTGAGATGTTCAAAGGGAATACGGTCGCGAACGATATCCGGTGAGCGACCATTGATTTGCTCTACCTTAATTAAAGGAAAATACTTCTCCCCTTCTTTCGGTGGACGAATAGAACCTAATACAGTATCACCGGTCTTTAAACCAAACAATTTGATTTGCGACTGCGATACATATATATCATCGGGTGAATTCAGGTAATTATAGTCTGATGAACGCAAGAAGCCATACCCGTCCGGCATGATTTCCAACACCCCAGAAGCTGTGATAATGCCCTCAAATTCATATCCTTTATCATCACGACGTTCAAAAGAACGACGTCCCTGATCACGCTGTGGACGATCCCCTTGTTGGATGCGACGACCACCTTGCTCATCCTGACTTCTACGCTCTTTAACAGGTCGCTCTGGTCTAACTTCGCGACGCTCCTCTTGCGTATCAGGCTCGGTGGATTCTTCACCAATCTGTGGCTTCTCCTGAGCAGCCAGTGGTTTCTCCTGAACACCTTCCACTTTGGACTTAGGCTCCATCCGCTTAACAACCTTTCGTGGTCTATCTTCTACCTCCTTAGTTTCCTTTTCTGCTTCAACAGTTTTTTCTACCATAGCTGGTTTTTCAGCTTTAGCAGTTTTTTCTGCTTTCTCAGCTTTAGCAGGCTTTTCTGCTTTCATCCCTTCAGTACCGGAAATCGTCTCAGCCGCTTCCGCTACACGTGACGAAATAGAAGATGCAATCGGACCACTTTCCACCTTTTCAGAGCGTGGTCGCTTAGTGCGAGGTTTCCTCTCAGTTGGTTTTTCTTTTTTATCTGATTTCTTATCAGCTTTTTTATCACTGCTCACCTGAATGGCTTGCTCGTCCAAAATCTTATAAATCAGATCTTGCTTTTTATACGACTCTACCTTTTTTACATTAAGGTCTTTTGCTACTTGTCGCAATTCCGTTAAAAGCTTTTTATTAAGCTCAAGAATATCATACATAATGATCAAACGAATATTTTGTGGGAAATTCCTTTACGAATACACTATTAAATTTGATTTTCGAAAAGATAATTAGAAGTGAAAAACCTGACAGGCCTCACTTTGATAATTATTACAAAGCTAAAGATTCTTTGCCTTACAGCAAAATATTTTACTCACTTTCCGGCTTTTTAATTGATTTTTAACTCAAAATGACTTTGATGTCACAAAAAAAAAATGCAACTTTAAACTATACGATGTCTGTAAACGTTTAATAAACCGCATACCAAACCATTTACAATCCCCGGTAAAAAACACTATGAGACAACTTAAAATCACCAAACAAGTTACTAACAGGGAAACCCCTTCGCTGGACAAGTACCTGCATGAAATCGGAAAAGTCAGATTATTATCTGCTGACGAAGAGGTCAGCCTGGCAAAGAAAATCAGACAAGGAGATGACAAAGCGCTTGATCAACTCATTAATGGCAATTTACGCTTTGTGGTATCTGTTTCCAAGCAATACCAAAATCAAGGCCTCAGTCTGCCTGATCTTATTAATGAAGGTAATCTCGGACTTATTAAGGCAGCCCAACGCTTTGACGAAACACGTGGTTTTAAATTTATTAGCTATGCTGTCTGGTGGATCCGCCAGTCTATTTTGCAAGCCCTGGCGGAGCAGGCCCGAATAGTCCGATTGCCACTAAATAAAATTGGATCTATCAACAAGGTGAATAACACCTTCGCGCGATTGGAGCAAGATTTCCAGCGCGAACCCACGCCTGATGAGATTGCTATCGCCCTGGAAATGGCTCCTAAAGAAGTAAAAGAAGCCCTAAAAGTTTCTTCGCGTCACATCTCCATGGATGCCCCGTTAAAAAAAGATGAAGATAATACACTGTATGACATCATCCTGGCATCTGATTCAATCAGTCCTGACTCTCACCTTTTGGATGATTCATTACGGAAAGAAATTGATCGGTCACTGGCTACATTATCAACACGTGAATCAGACATCATTAAATTATATTACGGATTAAATGGTGAACCACCCTATTCATTAGAAGAAATTGGAAAACTATTTAACCTAACCCGTGAGCGGGTTCGCCAAATTAAAGAGAAAGCAATTAAACGGCTTAAACACACTTACCGGAGTAAAATCTTAAGATCATACCTCGGATAACCCTTAATCTATTTAAAACCTAAGTATTGCTCCATCTTTTTTCTGTGTAAACCTTAAAAAAAACGTTGAAAAGGTAAATCAGAATTCGTTATTAGAGTTGTTTTAATAGAAGATACAGCCCAAAAAAGGTTTGTATTTTGTATTAATTCACTTGTAATAATCGCAAGTGTGAGATAATAATTTAAGCAAAAGATATAGTGCAAAAATCATTGTCTCCTAAAAAAGTGATGTCTACATTTGCACAATAAAATAAAGAGGATTGTTTTCAACCAAACTGAAAACAGTCCTTTGTTGTTAGTTATCTGAACAGAAAGAATTAAATAATGAAGCACTTAATATCACCATCGTTATTGGCTGCAGACTTCAGTAACCTGAAGCAGGATGTGGAAATGATTAATCAAAGTGAGGCCGACTGGTTCCACCTGGATATAATGGATGGTATTTTCGTACCCAACATCTCTTTTGGCATTCCTATTTTAGAATCCATTAAACCATTGGCAAAAAAACCATTTGACGTTCATTTGATGATTGAACAACCAGATCGGTACATTGAAGCGTTCAAAAAAGCCGGTGCTGATATTTACAATGTACATTACGAAGCATGTAATCATTTGCATCGAACTGTGCAATCCATTCATCAGCAAGACATGAAAGCTGGTGTAACATTAAATCCACATACTCCAGTTGCTTTATTGGAAGATATCATTGGCGAACTGGATTTGGTTTTACTGATGTCGGTCAATCCAGGTTTTGGCGGCCAAAAGTTTATCGCGAATACTTATACCAAAGTAGCTCAGCTTAAAGAATTAATACTTAAAAAAGATAGCCGTGCTTTAATCCAGGTTGATGGTGGTGTGGATAGTACCAACGCTAAAAAATTGGTGGATGCCGGAACGGATGTATTGGTAGCTGGTAGTTACATTTTTAAATCCACAGATCAGTTAGCAACGATTTCCGGATTGAAAGAGCTTACTTTTTAGTGAAAAAACCTGTATTAGATAAAATATTCCCAAGAGTACAAAAGACTAACGCAAAGTCATGGATTATTCCATTTTCATTTTGCGTTAGTCTTTTCCTTATTTCACAGCTTAAGAACTTTACTCCAGATAATCAGAAAGGTATTTAAACGGCTCGTTCAGATTACCATTTCTTAACACCGTTGCCCGTTTTAATACTTTATTATAATCTCCTTCCCAAAAATAAGGCAAAACCAGGTGCTCAATTTGATTGGCAAAATCAACCGATGCCTCAACAGCCAAGGCTGAAGGCAAATTATCAATAGTCATCACAGTGACGTTATCATCTCCGGAAAAAGCAGGTTGTATAGAAAGATCAGATCGCTTTACATCATAAAAAGGCTCCTCCAGAGTGGATAATTGCTTGGAAAAAGGCAGTGGCCCCGGTAAATCACAACTCACATCACCAAATACTTTAATCCCAATATCCTCACACATGGCTTCTTCCTGAGTGAGAAAATCAGGAAATCGGCTATCCCAATAATGACCAGCTATATAAATATCAGCTTTTTTAATGTATTCGCTGATGTTGCTTTCAAACTCCTGGGGATGTGACCGTAAATAATCTTTGGAAAAATGAGCCAGGTCATTGTGTCTCATATAATCATGAGGGCTTGCCAGGTAAAAGACCAAAGCTGCTTTAGGTTCTCCTAAAAACTGTTGTCGGTTCACTTCTTTGGCACCAATGGCTTCTAATACTTCTACAACACCATTGGTCACTTTTCCCTGTCCGGTTACTAAAATCCGTCCTTTGCAATTGGTTACTTTTTTAATCTCCTCAAATAACTGATCCTTGTCAATTAAAAAAGAGGTTGATAAAACAGAAAACTGACCGGTCTTTAACCCATACGCCCGAATCACATTGTATGCTCCTACCAATCCGGCCCAGTATCCAAATCCAACCAAGCGCTTATTATTAGTTCCTTTCAGAAATTCATAATCGAGGATGGTGACATGATTATCATGGGCTCCTTTTAACAGTCTCTTATTGCGGGGTCGTCGTTTTGCCACATGTGAAAAGAAAAGGTATTTTTTTTTAGGGATCAATTCTTCAGCTTCAATCTCACGTAAACCTAGTATGACATCACAGGCCGATAAATCATCCGTTACCTGACATCCCGCTTTTATATAGGAGGTATCATCAAACACCCGCTGCACAGAGGGCTGAACAATGATATTCAACCCCTTATGGGCTTCTAATAAATGTTTAGCCACATCAGGTGTGATGGGGGCACGTCGTTCCGTTGGATATTGTTTTTCCCTGATTATTCCAATTGTCAACTCAGTAATCATAATTCAAATATTCCTGCAGTGTAATGATGTAATTAAATGTAAGAAATTTACGGACGTGATCCTAGTCTTTTCTCATATTTTATCACTCATAAGCGTAAAAAGTACCACATTTTTTATTATCTTTGTAGTGTATTTTACTAACACCAATGAACGTACTTGGGGCTGACGTGGATTTGACAGCTTGGTAAAGTGATATGTAAGCATGTCGAGCGTCGTGATGCTGGCTCGTAAAACCCGGATCTCAAACTTTTAATTGGCGAAAATAATTTTGCTCTTGCAGCTTAATCGAAGTATAGTAGATTAGCTATATTCCTGCTCTAGGAGCGGGAACAAGACATCTCTCGGGTGCTAACGTTCTGAGGCGGCCCGAATCAGAGATGCTGGTAAATTAGAACTAGGAAATAACCCGCCTTGTGCTATTTCCGAAATTTAAGAGGATAAGGTAATAGTCGGTGGCTTTGATCCAGCTGTTACTCGAAAATTAAGTCAAAGCTAAACATGTAGAAAGCATTGAGCTTCCTTGTCTGGACCAGGGTTCGATTCCCTGCAGCTCCACCTCAAAGTGAAAACTTCTGAAACAAAAAACTTCAAAAGTTTTCATTTTTAGTTATTTAGAAAGTTTCTTTCCTTCATGTTGAATCATTAAATCTCACTTTATTTCCAGATTTGTTTGACAATTGTTTTACAAAATGGAAATATAATGAATGCAACAACAGAAATCGTATTAAGAAAATCCTATTCTAAAAAAGATGGTACACACCCGATATATTTAAGGGTAATTATCAACCGAAAGTCCAAGTACCATTCACTACAAGTATATTGTAAAGAAGAGGATTGGCTAACAAAAAAGCAAAGGGTCAGCACTACTATTAAAAATAGCGCTGCTATAAATCTAAAAATAGCTGATGCTGAAACAAGGTCGAATTCTATTATCAACAACTTCACCCGATTTAATACACCTCCTACATTCACTGAATTCTTTAAAAAGTTCAAAGGAAATTTCTCTACAAACAACTTTTATTCATTAGCAGAAAACTATATTCATGATAATGCCACTCTATCATCAGAGTCTAAACGAACATATAAAAGTCAACTTACCAAGCTTAACAATTTCAGAAATATAAAAACTCTTACTCTAGCAGAAGTTAATAATCTTGATTTTCTTGTTGAATATCAAAAATACATGATTAAGGTTCTAAATAATCATAACAATACTGTGACTAAATCATTATCATTTATTAGAACTATTCTCCATTATGCAATAAAAAACGATCTTCTTGAGAGTAATGCTGTAAATAAAATGAAATTAAAAAAAATACCTTCCAAAAGAGAATTCCTTACAATTGAAGAAATCGAAACCCTTGAAAACTACTATAACTCAAAATGTATACCTAAAGGTGAAAAAAATGTACTTCAATATTTTTTATTCAGCTGTCATACTGGATTAAGGTATCTTGATATTAAACACCTAACAAAAAATCAAATAGTAAATACCGGAATAAAATCGAAATCAAATGGAAGAAATTGGCAAACAATTGAATTTCCTGTTCATAAAACAAAAACTAATGTAGTTATACCTCTAACGGATAAAGCATTAAAATATATTCCAGACAATATCAAAGATAATGCACCTCTATTTCGAGTAATATCCAACCAAAAGACCAATAACATTCTTCGCAAATCTATAACTAAATGTAATATTGAAAAATCCAGTAATATTAGTTTTCATTGTGCACGTCATTCGTTTGCTACAAACACCTTGCACAAAGGGGTAGATATTAAAATTGTTAGTAAAATGCTTGGTCACCAAAGACTCCAGACAACAGAAGTATATACTCACATGGATAAAAAATATTATTGCCATGTAATGGAAGCTTTTAACCTATAGCTATATTTTCAAGTCAATTTTTCTGTACTTTCGTACTCATCCACAATAAATCACTTTATTTATGTATGTTACGAGAGTACATTTTTTTTGAAATCAGTACAGTTCGTAAAAAGTACTCGCTGTATAGCTATACAATAAGCCTTTGATTTAAAAGTTTTTGCCATATCATATTGCATCACCATAATCTATGGTATTTATGGCTGAAAGATAAATAATGTTTTCATCTACCGCCTAATCCCAATAATAAGCTTTAATAAATTCCACCTTTACCCCCTTGAAGAAACACGTTGCTTTGACTTTTAACTCCATCTTTTTAGAGTGTTTCATACTGCTTCCTCCAGGTAAAGATCTATTGTATCCTTGAAGTCTTTCTCCAACTCCTCCAATGTTTTGCCCTCATAAGTGACAACATCTGGTTCGATACCTAGTACCATGCCATAATAGCACCTGTCAGGATGGCTATACCTGACAGTCCCTTTGAAACTTTTATAATCAATGATTGGGCCATCTATGTCGCAATACTTCTCTTCAAATGCTTCAATGATATCGGAAACTTTAATTAGTTCCTGGAGAATTGGATCTGATTCAGGAGAATCATTGTTAACCATGTTCTGTTTAAGGATTTCCTCTAGTCGCAGACAAGCCTTTTGGTACCTCTCTTGTCGATGTTTCTTTTCATACAGTTCACTTTCAGCGGATCTCTTTTTACCTAATACACTTTCCTTCATTCTATCAAACGAAACACGTTTTTTATACTCTTGCGATCCAGCTTCTATCCGGCTGGAATTTTTCGGACTTGAAGGTAAATATCCAGTTTCGTCTGCAGGCCATTCTCGCCCAACATCTTCATCGTTGAAGATTTCCTCATGAAGATTTTTTTTGTTGATTCCTTTCAGAAGATCATCTAGTTTTTGCTTTTTCTTTTTCATTACTTATATTTATTTAACTAATGGAGCCATGCGCAATTCTGCCAAGAATATCAATAACCTTTTTAGTTCCTGTATCTGATGATAACAGCTCAATAGGTCTTGAACCCAATACCAAATTCTCCTCATATAACCACTTTGAAAATTTATCAAAGCAACTAAAAACTTCGACGCCTTTATCTATCAATGGCATTAATTCCTTTTGATTCTGACTATCAATATTTCTGAGCAATATTTCCATATTAGACATCTCACCTCTTGCCTCATTATATGCTTCTTTAAATGCTTTAAGGTTCTGTGCAACTTGCTCTGAAGTGTAAAACTTTTCTTTTCTTGATCGGTCAATTTTAAAAGTTTCTTCGTCAACAGCATAATCCATGTAAAATCGAGACACATAGCTAATACGTACGCCTCGAAACTCCTTAATGATAACCTCATAAAGTATTGGTATATCTTCACCATCTCGATTCTTTATCAACTTATTTGGGAGAGGCACTACTAAAATATCATGGCACCGTTGCAATACTTCTACATTATCGCCCAGGTCTAAATTGAATTCATTGATTATTTCAACTGACAATGGCAAATAATAATTTCCGTTTTTTTCCTTCTCAATGGTTGCGGTCATGAATATTAGAATTAGATTAAAAGGGAAGTCGTTGCCTTTCAGTAAACCTCAAAAGTTGAAGACCTAGCCATCTTGATTTCTTCGAGTATATTTAAAATTTACCATCGATGCTGGAATTGAAAACGCTTTTTTCAAGTTCTTTTCTGATAGATTTTCTCTTTTTTCCTGCTCCACTCTATAATTCATCATTGCCATCCCTTTTATAAAAAAAAGATCAAATGTTTCAGAGCATCGTGATGGACCACATCCACGACATTCCATCTGCAAAACCTCTCTTTTGCAATTAGCTTCAAAAAAATAAATTTTGCCGCAATTAGAACAGTAGTATTCATCAAGTTGGAACCATGGAATTATCTCTAATAAACTTTCTTCTGCATCCATCTTAATTACATACTTTGAAAGAATTTCTTTTTCAGGTAGTTTATATACAATAAAATCCTCAAGTAAGTCATATACTCTTTGCAGTGGAAAGTGAGAGATCTTGGGAACGATTTCTTCTAAAGGTATTTTTACTTTCATTTTCATAGGTATTACTTTTTAATCATCAATACAAGTACACCCACAAAAATAAGGCGGGTGTGAACCTTCACTATATTAAACCAGACAGGTACCGCCAAGCACCCAAAGCATTTAAATAGCGAAAGGAACACACCCATATAGAGTGCGTTCACTTCCTAACTTCTCGTGCTTTGATAAAATTGGCGGTTTTGTCTAGCGAGAAGCGTCAGCAACGCAGTAATTTATTCTAATATTTACTACAAAAATAGTAAAAATCCATAGAACAAATAATTCTTTTCTTAGATAAAGGAAATATATTCAATCCTTTGTATGCATCCCCATATGATAATTGAATATTGATCTGAATTACATTTAAAGCCCATAAAAATAATCCATCAAAAACAACTTTATCACCTTATAAGAAACATCTATAATTGTTTAACATTTGCTAATTGAGTTCAATGCCAAAACAAATTCCAAAAATCAGATTATTTCTAGCTATTCGTCCATTCAGTTTAGTCTGAATTAAAAGGTATGCAGATGGCTCTACTCTTCCTTCTTTCCCTTGAATACCCAAATAACTTCTTATCCTTGACATTCGGCCTTCACTCATAAACAATTCTTCCTGAACATATGGATTCAAATTCCAAGATGTAAAATTCCATTGTGGTGATACTTTTACATCCGTCCTATAGCGAAATCTAAAAGGATCGTTCTTAAAAAAGCGCATTTCAAATCGTTGCCGATTTCGCACCTTCCATATGCCAAATGTTTTACTCCCACTGATCCGAAGCATTGGTCTGTTCTCATATGTCCAAACTGTACCTGTTTTAAAATACTCCTGTCGATAAAGTACTTCTGTCGTTAACCACTTATTGATTTTATATTTTAAACCACCTTCGATAAACCAATCATAATTACCGGCTTGAACTCCATATAAATCATTGAATAATAATCCAAAGGTTAACTTTTTAGTGAGTGGAGAATAAACATATAATTCTTGCCAAAATTCATCAATTAGATCATTGGCATCATTATTTGCCTCAATCGGATTTACTGAAAACATAAATAAAATAAGGAGGAATAAAATCATTCCTCCCTTATTGTTGATCATCATTAGGACTCCTCTTTTTTTGATTACCAGCTACTACTAGTTAAAATAAAAGCAATAAACATTCCCGGCAAAATCAGCCACGTAAACCTGATTTGCATTGGAAGCTGCAGAAGACATAACCGGAACACCAAGTGACTTCTTCCAAATTAAGTTTCCGCTATTGCTATTCAGTAAATATAAGTTTCCGTCCATGGCTCCAAAGAAAACCTTATCTCCTAGTAAAAGCGGTGATACCTCAATTGACTGTTGATTATCCGAAAAATAAGAAGGTGTATAAAAGATAGCCGGCTCCACTTCAAATATCCATTGGCGGCTGTAAGTATTCCGATCAAAGGCCCCTATTCCAGGATGTGCACTACCTAAAATCCATAAGCTATCAGTTCCTACAGGTTTCGAATTTCCGGCATGCCTCATACCAGTCTTCATTACGCTTTTTGTTGTTCCTGTTTTCACATCCAGCTCCATTAATTTATCCTCCACAGCAGCCCATAAACTACCTTGGTTAAAACTTAATGTTCCATCGCGATACCTGAGGCCTTCTTCCTTTCTTTTCCAAAGAAGCTCCCCCGTTAAGGCATCATGACCATATAAAGCGCTCCAGTGAGATGAAGTTACCAATACGCCATCTGCTAATGTCATCGTTGGCACAGAGCCCTCTCCTCCATCCCAGGCCTCATTTTTCCATATTAAATCTCCATCTTCAGCATTTAAGGCACACAAAGAACTTCCAAATCCGGTATAAATAAGTTCACCATCAGTAACTAAGCCTGAAACAAAACCTGGCAAACGATTATAGTTTAAATCCTTTTTCCAAACCAGTTCACCAGAGGATGTATCTAAAGCATAAGTTATTCCTTGCATATCAGTGGCAATAACTAAGCCTTTGGCTATTATGATTGTATTTTTAACAGAATTAACTGGTTGATAGCTCCAGATAACTTCGCCACTGATTGCGTCGAGTCCAACAATCGCACAGTCTTCGGCGTTGCTATCATCAAATGTGGCCATAAACACTTTATCATCATAAATGACTGGTGAAGTCATGTATATATTACTGCCTAAGTTGGTAC
>JAEINY010000136.1 GCA_016342595.1 Marinilabiliaceae bacterium | reverse complement strand
TCACTTTGCCATCCGCAGGTTACATTTAATGGTAATTGGAGCTCGCCAAAACATCTATGGATGACATCAAGCGTAATTGGATGTTTGCTTTGCAATCTGTGGGTATCAAAAAGTGAGAAACGACGGACATTTGCTTGATTCAAATGCCCGTTTTATTAGGTGCTTAGGGAGTAACTTTTACCAACATGTTGTTCAAATTGCAATTCAAAGTAATATCCCACTTGTGGCTTCAATTAATAATTAAACATTAATAATTAAACATTAATAATTGAATTAGAATTCTTCTTTCACCTTATTCAATGGCCACCTTAATCACAATTTTCTGAATCATAGAAGGCGCATCCACACTGATGCACGGCGCATGCAAATCATCGGGGTACAGTATACAGGCCAATCCTGACGAAAGCCGGATGGATGAGTGATCAGCAACCTGTGGGAAATAAACATCGGTCTCTTCACTGTATTTCGCATTTTTCACCATGCGATCGGTGGGAGCTACCAGAATCTGTTCAGTGCCTTGATGAATGTATTGCACATCGATGTAACGTTTATGTCCTTCCATTTTAGCTTCTTCCAGGGGTTTGGTCTCATAGGTCTGGAAGATGGCAAAAACATCCCGGCCATTTAAATCGACTTCAATGTTTTTCCCGGGTTTCACTTGTTGGAAAATAGTATCTAAATCTTCATTTTGAAGAAATTCCAACGCTTTACGGAAGCGGAGTTTTTCGCTTTGATCAAGTAATGATTCTATGGTTCCAAATATAGCCATGGCATCTGTATTTTTTTGTTTTGCGGATAAAAAGTTGCTGTTTGGTTAAATCGGTATAGCAAATATAGGAAGAAATCAAGTATCAAGAAATAAGTATCAAGTATAAAGTATCAAGATTCAAGTTAATGAGTCCGTAGTCCGTAGTTCTTAGTCCGGAGTCCGCTGTTTCTAGTCCGTAGTTCTTAGTCCGAGGCTCGGAAGTTCGGAGTATAGCAGGGAAATTACTTTTAGCCAAAATAACCACCTCCCCACTCATGCTTCGCGGTACTCCTTTCCGTTTATAAGATCGGTACGGCCTCACTTGTTCAGATAGTTATCAAAATTAGGAGGAGCGAAGGGGGAAGTAATTAGCAATAAAGTTAAAGGTGATTTCCCTGGAGGGTATAGCCCTTGAGGTTTCCTGTTCACAAAACAGGTTAAATGTCACTTGAAGCGTTGGTCTGCTGTTGTTTTTTGGTCCTTGGAACTTTTGCCATTCCCTTTTTACTTTTATCTTTTTCCTTTCCTCTTTTCCCTTATCCCTTTTAGCCTTTTAGCTTTTTCCTTCAGCCTTGATCACTGATCACTGTTCCCTGCTCCCTGTTCCCTGCTCCCTCTAATGATACATATCAATATTTTCAGCGTTCAATATATCGATGCTCTGAAACTCCTTCTTTTCCGGAATGGTATTGGCCGATAGATATGAGTATAGCTTAAGTACTGCTTTTTCACCTTGCTCTACCGGACGTTGACCAATGAGGAATTTGATGACACCACGTTTCATGTACAGCAGGTTTTTGGTGGTGACTTCATAACCCACCAAGGTTATGTTATGGATTTTGTGTTTTTCCAAATAGCGGGCAATCACGTGGGTTTTAGCACTGGAGACCAGGATGGCGCCAATGTTAGTATTGTTTTTTAGGATGCGATCCATTTTTTCATTCACTGTGTCACGGTTGGTGGATGGAATCTCCACACTAATTCGCAGCCCTTCATTGCGTCCGGCATCCAGGAAATAACTCTGAAAGCCTTGGTTGCGCTCGGTGAGGTGCAAGGTGTTTTCAATGTCCTTGGTCAGATTAACAATGAGAATATCTTTGTCCACCTCCAGGCCGAAGTCAATCAGGCTGGCAGCTACCCGACCACTTTGATAGGCATCTTCGCCAATAAAAGAGAGGCAATTCGTGTGATCAAGAAAGGTGTCGATAAACACATAGGGAATTGACAATTTATCCAGCTGTTCACATAGGGCGGCCGATTCTTTCCGCAAGATAGGGGCCAGAATCACTCCGTCAGGCTGCCGGGCCAACAGCTCTTGTGCTATGCGGTTAAATTCCGTTTCATTCTGCAATTCAAAATAGTAGAAGTCCATCCCCACACGGAAAGCTTCCAGTTGTTTGATCGCCTGGTTGATGCCTTCGGGATGTTTCGACCAAAACACATTTTCATCCTGGGCTTGTGGTAACAGAGCTGCCAACTTAAATTGCTGTTTGGCGGTTAGAGCCCGTGCCACCAGGTTAGGTTGGTAATCCATTTCTTTGGCAATGCGGGTCACCAGTTCGCGGGTGGCAGCTTTTACTTCACCCCGCTTGTGCAAAACCCGGTCCACTGTACCAATGGAAACACCAGCTTTTTCAGCTATATCTTTAATTCGAACTTTTTTCATAACATGTTTATTAACCCCAGGCTTAAGCCTGGGGTTCGAAACAAGAGAACGCGGAGGTGTTTCTTTAGGGAAGGACGCAGAGTCTGTTGAAGGTTTTACTTCTTTTTTAAAACTCTGTGTGCTCATTTTTATTTATAACTCTGCGTTCTCTGCGTAACATCTACAGTTTATTAACCCCAGGTTTAAGCCTGGGGTTCGAAACAATTATACCCCAAACACACCCGGTAACCACATACTAATTTGTGGTAGATAGGTCACCAACATCAGGCAAATGATCATGGCGATAAACATGGGTAATAATGGCTTGATCACTTTTTCAATCTTCACATCGGCCACACTACACCCGATAAATAATACAGATCCCACAGGAGGTGTACACAATCCCACACTTAGGTTCAGTACCATAATGATTCCGAAATGAATGGGATCAATACCCATACTGGTGACGATGGGTAAAAAGATGGGGGTGAAGATCAATACAGCCGGTGTCATGTCCATAAACACACCCACAAATAGTAATATCAGGTTAATGAGCAGGAGGATGATAATTGGATTATCACTGACACCCAACAAAGCGGAACTCACGTTTTGAGGAATGTTTTCATAGGCCATGATCCAGGATAAACCAATACAAGTGGCGACTAATAGTAAGACGATAGCCGTAGTTTTAACCGATTGTAAAATAATATCCGGTAAACTTTTAATGGTGATCTCTTTGTAGATCAAAGCCAGGATTAAAGCATATAATACTGCTACAGCAGAAGCTTCAGTGGCCGTAAAGAAACCGGCTACAATACCACCGATCACAATGATCAAAAGAAGTAAACTGGGCACCGCATCCCACAGTATTTTTAATCCGCGTTTCACGCCTGCACCACGGTTTCGCAATTTGTAGCCAATAAATGCAACTGCTCCTGTTATCAAAGCCGTTAGCGATATGTTGAAATACAATTGAGAGCTTTCTTTGACACTCTTTAAAGCTACTGCCATCAGAAAGAGTGCCGCAGCTCCCATAAACACTTTTAGAAGAGCTGTCGCTACTGCTTTAATTCCATTGTTTCGATAGATCATCATACTCATGGCCATCAACATAATGGATAAACCGGTGATGATACCAGGCAGGTATCCTGCCAGGAATAAGGCCGTGATAGACGCACCTCCACTGGCCAGTGAATAGACGATTAGAATATTACTGGGTGGAATGGATAATCCGGTAGTGGCGGACGCAATGTTCACCGCAGCGCTGAAATTGTCGTTGTAACCCTCTTTTTTCATCTCCGGCCCCATGATGGAACCGATGGCCGAGGCCGAAGCAGCGGCCGATCCGGAGATGGCGCCAAATAGCATATTCGCAAACACATTCACAAAGGCCAGTCCGGCCGGCCAGCGGCCCACCATGATGCGGGCCAGGTTAATCAGCCGGAGCGCAATTCCACCCCGGTTCATGATGTTACCGGCTAATATGAAAAAGGGAATGGCCAACAGTGCAAAACTGTCCAGGCCGGTGGCCATGCGTTGGGCAAAAGTAGTCACAGCCGGCAGCGAATCAATGCTGACCAACATGGTAAGTATACCGGATATGCCAATACTAAAAGCAATGGGTACCCCGCTCACCAGCAATACTAAAAAGGAGACCACCAATACAATAATTCCTAAATATTCCATTAATGGGTTCCTCCTTCTGGTTTGATGATGAATATGATTGAATAGAATAAGATCAGTAGACCACTGATGGGTAATACAAGGTATACATAGCCCAAGGGCAATTGAAGGGCTGCTGAATTGACATTAAATTGAAAGCGGGTGGCTGCCAGCCAGGTGCCGCCCACCACCATTACACTCAGTGCAAAAAGTGCAATGCAGCTATTGATGAATACCATCAGGCGTTTCTGGTTGAGAGCGGATGATTTTTGCAGTAAGAGGTCAATGGCCAGGTGTTGTTTTTGTCCGGCCACATAAGCAGCGCCCAGCACCCCTACCCAGATGAGTAAAAAGCCCGCCAACTCATCGGTAAATGAACTGGGAGACGAAAGAATGTAGCGACTGAGTACCTGCCAGAGGA
This sequence comes from Marinilabiliaceae bacterium, assembly GCA_016342595.1. Taxonomy (GTDB): domain Bacteria; phylum Bacteroidota; class Bacteroidia; order Bacteroidales; family Marinilabiliaceae; genus JAEINY01. The sequence continues at coordinate 12,158 of JAEINY010000136.1, read as the reverse complement.
CATCCACTACGAGCAGACTCATTATCACAATGAGTATCTTCTCTAATATTTTATCGATTCTGTTTTTTAATTTCATGGTCAGTGTCCTTAATGAGTGGATTGGATGCGCTGAATTAAATCATACAATTCAGGCTGATCTTTGTAGGAATCCAGCATGTCCTGAACTTTTTCGGCAAATGGTTCTTTGGCCGGATAGGTGACCAGCACGCCTGCTTCCTTCACTTTAGCCAGTGATTCTTCCTCCGAGGCGGCCCATAGTTTGCGTTGTTCTTTTACCGATTCGGTAGCAGCCGCTTGTAACCACTCTTTTTGCTGATCGTTTAGTTTATTCCAGACGACGGTGCTGATGATTAGTACATCAGGTACGCGGGTGTGTTCGTTGATGGAATAGTGTTTACACACTTCGTAGTGATGAGAGGTGTAAAAACTGGGTGGGTTATTTTCGGCTCCGTCTACCACGCCACTCTGAAGAGCCGTGTATAATTCACCCCAGGAAATAGGAGTAGGGGAGCCACCCATTGCACTCACCAGGTTCATGGCCGTTTGGCTTTTCATCACCCGGATTTTTAATCCTTTGAGGTCATCCGGTGTTTCTATCGCTTGGTTTAAAGTGTAAAAGCTACGGGCACCGGCGTCATAAAAACACAATCCACGGATATTGAATGGCTCGGTCGAGGTGAGTATTTCTTTCCCAACTTCGCCGTCCAGCGCATTAAAAGAATGCTCTTTGGAACGGAACATGTAGGGTAATCCCAGTACCTGGTAGTTATTGGTGAATCCTTCCATCACGGCAGCTGATACTTTGGTAATAGACAGGCTGCCGATTTGTAGTAATTCCACACATTGTTGCTCCGATCCCAATTGACCACTGGGATATATCTCCAGCGTCATTTGACCGTTCGATTTTTCTTTGAGTTTTTCACCCATGAAGACCATGGCCTGATGAACCGGATGGGAAGGGTCCAGGCCGTGAGCCAGCTTGAGGACTTTGTGTTCGCTGCTTTGGCGACATGCTCCTAGCAGAAGGAGCATGCTGCCTAACAATAAACATGAATTAAAGGATATCTTCATTGTTAATGTTTAATGTTTAATGGTCAATTATTAATTAACCATTAATAATTTATTAGGCTGCGTCGAATTCCCAGCTCCAATCCACGTATCTCGGCTAATCCTTTCATGCGACCATAAAGAGAGTAACCCGGATTGTTGTCTTTCCCTATATCACCCAACATTTGGTTGCCATGATCAGGCCTTACTGGTATGGAGAAATCCTTACGTCCCTCTTTTTTCCGACGTTCTTCTTCTTCAATAATTGTTTTTAATACCTCATAGATGTCTACATCCCCTTCAAAGAGGTATTCTTCGCGGAAATTGTAATCGGTATCCCGTTTCACATTGCGCAGATGGGCAAAGTTAATGCGTGGCGCCAACTCTTTTGCCATCTCGGATAAATTATTGAAATGACCTGCCCCGAATGATCCGGTACAGAGCGTAAGGCCGTTCGCTTCTGAATCGATGGTTTTAGTGATGGTCAGCGCATCTTCCAGGGTGCTAACCACACGTGGCAGTCCAAATAGCCCCCATGGCGGATCATCCGGATGGATAGCCATGCGAACACCCGACTCTTCCGCTACCGGAATGATGGCATTGAGAAAATCCAATAAATGTTTCTGAAGCGTTTTATCGTCAATGTGCTGATAGGCATCCAATACTTCCTGAAACTGTTTGAGGCTGTAACTCTCTTCTGCTCCGGGGAGACCTTTGATGATGGTGTTGGTCAGATTTTCAATCTCATCGGCATCCATCGAGTTGAAATAGGCTTCCGCTTCTTTTTGTATCGCTTCAGGGTAGTCCTTTGCTGCATTAGGGCGCTTTAAGATGAACAGGTCAAAAGCAGCCAGCATTTTTTGTTCATAAATCAGTGCCAATGATCCATCGTCAAAAGCTTTATTTAAATTGGTGCGGGACCAATCTAATACGGGCATGAAGTTGTAGCAAATGGTGTGAATACCACATTGGCCAAGGTTACGAATGGTTTGCTGGTAATTTGCAATGTGTTCTTGCCATTGACCGGTTTGTTTCTTGATCTCTTCGTGAACAGGCACGCTTTCCACCACCGACCAGCTTAATCCGGCTTCTTCGATGATCGTTTTGCGTTGACTGATCTCGTTAACAGACCAGACTTCCCCGTTGGGAATATGATGAAGCGCGGTAACAATACCCGTCGCACCTGTTTGTCTTATGTCTTGAAGCGATATGCGATCATCAGGACCGTACCATCGCCAGGTTTGTTCGACCATCTTTCTAATTATTAGTTGTTAATTTTTAATGATTAATTGAATGTAAATGCATTAATAATTAACCATTAATCACTATAGTCAGACCAATAGACATTAATAATTAACCATTAATAATTTATCATTGAAATTAAACTCCACTAAAAGCTGAAAAACCACCATCCACCGGGATCACCACACCGGTTACAAACCTGGACCAATCGGATAACAGGTACAAGAGGGTGCCGGTTAATTCTTCCGGTTCTCCGTAACGCCCCATGGGTGTATTGTTGATGATTTTTTCACCGCGCGGGGTAGCCTGTCCACTTGCTTCATCCACCAGAAGAAAACGGTTCTGATTGGTTAACAGAAATCCTGGTGCAATGGCATTAACGCGTATGCCTGTTTGGGCAAAATGCACGGCCAACCATTGTGTGAAATTATTGATGGCTGCTTTGGCTGCCGAATAAGCAGGTATCTTTGTGAGGGGACGATCACCATTCATGGAGGATATGTTGATGATAGAGCCTTCTTTTTTCTCCAGCATATCTTTGGCAAACACCATAGATGGTAATATTGTACCCTGGAAATTAAGTGCGAATACTTTGTCGAATCCCTCCATCTGTAATCCAAAGAATGTATCTTCCAGACTACTGAGTTTATCCTCCGTCAGGAATTCGGCCTGGGTGGTGGCTGACGCTGCATTGCCGCCTGCACCATTCACCAGGTAATCGACTGTGCCTAGTTTTTCATGGATGATGGTTCGGGCTTCTTCCAGTGAGGCTTTGTCAAGTACATTTGCGGATAGTCCGATGGCTGAAACGCCGTAAGTCGCCATTAAGGTATCTGCCACTGTTATGGCTGCTTCCTGATTCAGGTCCAGGATGGCAATCCGGGCGCCCTGAGCTGCCAGGCTGTGTGCCATGGTGGAGCAGAGAACCCCTGCACCACCTGTTACGACAGCTACTTTATTTTTTATATTAAGCCGGTTGGACAGCATCATTTGCGTACGGCTTTAATGGTTGACATCAGCTCTGATACCTTTTCAGTGAGGGCTTGCCAATTTTTAGCTTCCATAATTGCTTTTGGAAAAAGGTTGGACCCCATTCCCACGCAGCTTACGCCAGCATCGAACCATTTTTGAAGGTTCTCTTTTTCGGTGGTCACACCGCCTGTGGGCATGATGTTAGTCCAGGGGCAAGGTGCTTTGACTGCCTTGATAAATGAAGGGCCTCCTACTTCAGAAGCGGGGAACACTTTCACTAATTCAGCACCCATCTCTTCTGCTTTGCCAATTTCAGAAATGGTACCACATCCCGGTGACCATAGTATCTTACGGCGATTACAGATACGCGCCATGTTTTCGTTTAACAAAGGGGATACGATGAAATTGGCACCCGCCTGAATGTACAATGCTGCAGTGGCTTCTTCAACGATGGAACCGGCTCCCAGCATCATGCCGGGCAATTCTTTGAGTGCATATTTGTTTAATTCGCTAAATAATTCATGGGCGAAATCCCCACGATTCACGAACTCAAAAACACGGATTCCACCGTCGAAGCAAGCCTTTACTACAGCTTTACAAACCTCCAAGTCTGCATGATAAAAAACCGGCACCACACCCGTTTTTTGCATTGATTGAAAAACCTCTATTCTAGTATATTTTGACATGTTATTGTAGTATTTTATTTTAACACCTCATCCTATCCTTCTCCTCAAGGAGAAGGAAGGATATTGCTTTATGTTGGGTATTATGCACTTACTCAGCTAATTTGCTCACACCCTCTCCATTGAGGAGAGGGCCGGGGAGAGGTGTTCTGTTTGTTATTCCTTTCACCATTTCCTTTACCTCGAAACGCGTCCCGAAGCATCCCCATCCATCAGTTTTTCCACTTCTTCCACCGTTACCAGGTTGTAATCGCCATGAATGGTGTGTTTTAAACAAGAAGCGGCCGTGGCAAAATTGAGGGCTTTCTGATCATCGCCTTCGTAGGCTAATAAACCATAGATTAAGCCACCCATGAATGAATCACCACCGCCCACACGGTCTACAATGTGTGTGATTTGGTAAGTTGGGGCTTCGTAAAGGTTTTCACCATCGTATAATACACCTGACCAACTATTGTGATTGGCACTCACTGAACCTCTCAGAGTAGTGATTACTTTTTTAACGCGTGGGTATTGCGCCATGATTTGTTGGGATACACTGCGGTATGCTTCTGCTTCCACATGACCACCTGTCACATCCACACCTTCGGGATGAATACCAAGCACCATTGCCGCATCTTCTTCATTACCTAAGACAATGTCACATCCGGCCACTAGTTTTGGCATTACTTCGCCGGCCGTTTTCCCATATTTCCAAAGGTTTTTGCGGTAGTTCAAATCACAAGTCACCGTGATGCCTTTGCGGTTGGCCGTCTCAATGGCTTCCAGACAAGCATCTGCAGCGCCTTGCGATACTGCTGGTGTAATGCCGGTCCAATGAAAGCAATCCGCCCCTTCCAGAATTTCATCCCAGTTAAACATTCCTTTGTCTACCTGCGAGAAGGCTGAATAAGCACGGTCATACACGACCTTGCTGGCACGGGCCACAGCACCTGTTTCTAAAAAATAAATGCCCAAACGATCACCGCCATAAGAGATGTCATCCGTTATGACGCCATTTTTTTGCAGGTCCATGCGACAAGCTTTACCCAAATCATTTTCAGGTAAACGTGTTACAAAAGTTGCAGCCATTCCATAGTTGGCCAACGACACTGCTACGTTAGCTTCACCACCGCCATAGGTGGCGTTGAATTCGGTAGCTTGCGAGAAGCGTTGAAAACCTGGTGTTGCCAGACGCAACATAATTTCTCCAAAAGTGACAACTTTTTTTGCCATAGTATCTTAAAATTTAAAGTATGATTTAGCATTGTAATAGGATATCCCTTCAATCAGCGTTTTTAGTAGCTGTTCATCATTCGGAATAAGTCCTTTCTCCACTTCATGTCCTATTAAATTACAAGCAATGCGGCGGAAGTATTCATGACGTGGATAGGAGAGTAAACTACGTGAGTCGGTCACCATTCCTACAAAATGTCTGATTAATCCCAATGCTGACAGATCACGCAAATGCTTTTCCATCCCTGTTTTTTGATCCAGAAACCACCAGGCTGCACCATGTTGCACTTTTCCGGCAATGGATCCATCGTTGAAGTTGCCACACATGGTGAGCATCATTTCATTATCGGATGGATTTAAATTATATAAGATGGTTTTAGATAATTGATCCGTGCTATCCAGAAGATCCAGGAAGCGTGACATTTTAACACTGTCTTGTGGATTACCGATGGAGTCGAAGCCGGTATCAGCTCCCAGGGTATTATATTTCCGGGTATTATTGTTACGTAAGGCCCCCACATGGAATTGTTGGGTCCATCCCCGTTGGTGGTTCATCCGGCTCAGATCCGCCATTATTGAGGTGCGGTATTTCTCAGTTTCTTCAGCATCGATTATTTGCCCATTCATCAGTTTTTTGAAGATGACAGCAATTTCCGCATCCGTATAGTCGGCATAGTAGAATCGATCCGGACCACTGTCAGATAAGCGGCCTCCTACCTCATGAAAGAAAGCATGGCGTTGATCCAATGCTTTTAGGAGATCATGGTATGTGTGAATAGATACATCGGCAGCAGTACCCAACTTCTCCATATACGCGATGAAGGTCGTTGCATCTTCCGTTTTTAATACATTATCAGCTCTGAAAGTAGGTAACACCTGAATGTCGAAACCTTCGTTTTTAAGTTGCAGGTGATACTCCAGTGAATCCGCCGGATCATCGGTTGTGCCGACCATCTCCACCTTCATTTTACGCATCAGGTTACGAGTGCTGAATTCAGGTGATTTTAACATCTCCTGCGTACGGTTGAAGATGGTTTCAGCTGTTGCCGGGGATAATAAATCCGTAATGTTGAAATACCGAGCTAATTCCAAATGGGTCCAGTGGTAAAGCGGATTATTTAGGGTGTTGGGCACTGTCTCCGCCCATTTTAAAAACTTGTCTTTATCAGAAACCGATCCGGTACAATACTTTTCATTCACACCGTTGATGCGCATAGCTCGCCATTTATAATGATCACCTTCAAGCCATACCTGACTCAGATTGTCAAATGAACGATCTTCAGCAATGTCTTTTGCATTTAAATGACAATGAAAGTCAATGATCGGTAGTTGTCCGGCAAAGTCATGATACAGTTTCTCCGCTGTGGGTGATTCTAGTATAAAGTTATTGTGAATGAATGGTTTCATAATGTATAATTCTGTTTTCTGTGGTTTCCGTTAACGAACACGAAAGTACAAATGTTTCTTCATTCTCCAAATTTATTTTGATTTGTGTGGTTTTATTTTGAGTGATGGGGTGGGGTGTATGATGTTCAAGAATAGCCCATAATATGGGCTTGGAGTAGGTTAAGGTGGATTTAGTTTTGGTGGCATGTTTTTTAATTGAAGAAGGGGTGGTTGAAATTTTTTCGTGCTTTTGTTGTTATTTGTGCAAACGATTGTATTTTTGCATTTGTAATTCCTCTGTTATGAAGAAAATAACCATTAATGATATTGCTAAGGCTTTAAGTGTTACTCCTTCTACGGTATCGAGGGCATTGGCGGGAAATACACGTGTGAGTTTAAAGACACGGAACCGTGTTAAGGAGAAAGCACGTGAATTGGGGTATCAGCCAAATGTGATTGCGGCTTCTCTGAGGAAAGGGAAGAGTGATACCATTGGCTTGATTGTGCCGCGTGTCAACCGACACTTTTTTAGTAATGTGATTAGTGGAGTAGAAGAGATATTAAACCCGGCCGGTTATAATCTGGTGATTTGTCAAAGTGGTGAAAATATTTCGAAAGAAAAGAAAGCCGTGGAAACGCTTTTGAGAAATCAGGTGGGTGGAATTATTCTTTCTTTATCAGTACAGACCCAGTCGTTTGCTCATTTGGAGGAAGTGGTGCGTCGTCAGATTCCCTTGGTTCAATTTGACCGAATCAATTCGGATATCCCGGGCTATAAAGTCATCAATGATAATTATACAGGAGCTTACCTGGCCACCAAGCATCTCTTGAAAGAGGGCTATAAACGGGTGGCTCATTTTGCCGGCGAACGAAAACTTAAAGCCTATCAGGAAAGATATGAAGGTTATTTAAAGGCGATGCAAGAGGCCAATTGTGATTTGGATGAAGGATTAATTTTTGATAATGTAATTACACGTGAAGCCGGACATGGCACTATTCAGCGAGTACTGGATGGAGGCCAGGCTGATGCTGTATTTTGCGCAGGCGATTATTCGGCCAGAGGGGCTTTAGACGGCTTGAAGGAGAGAGGTGTTCAGGTGCCCGGGGATTTCGGAGTAGTCGGTTTTGCCAATGAGCCTTTTGCTGAGCTGATGTACCCGAGTTTATCCTCTGTGGAACAAAATGCCTTTGAAATGGGCAATAAAGCCGCTGCTGCGATGATTAAAAGCATCGAAGGAGGTGAGGTTGTTACGGAAGAATTCCTGGTACCGGTCCGGCTGATTGTACGTCAGTCGTCTAAAAGTGAGTAGTTTGTTTATGTAATTATAGTGAGATTATGAAAAAAAGTTTAACATTCTTAATGGCGTTGACAGCCTTATTGGCGTCGACTATCGTAAGAGGGCAAGATGTCGAGTTTCCTTCATCGTGTTATGAAACCTTCAATGAAGATGGAGCCTGGTGTTGGTTCTCCGATCCGCGTGCTGTTTATTTTAAAGGGCAGCATGAGCGGTCGTATATTGGGTCTGTTTCAAAAGAAGGGGATATAACGATTGGCTATTTTGATCATCAAACCCAAGAGAAGGTTCATCAAGTTGTATTTCCAAAGTTGCAAAGAGATGATCACACCAATCCTTCTCTATTGTTTTTGCCTGATGGGCGTTTGATGGTTTTCTTTACCAAACACAATGGTGGTTTGTATTATACACGGACTAAAAAACCTGAAGATATTACAGCCTGGGAGGAAGTTCAGGTTTTAGATATGGGCAGGATGTTGTGTTATTCTAATCCCGTGCTTTTAACGGAGGAGAATAACCGCATTTATGTGTTTTTTAGAGGGGGGTATGACTGGAAGCCTTCGTTTGTGACTTCGGAAAATCTTGGAGATTCGTGGTCTGAACCTCAGGTTTTGGTCGGCAAGCCGGGTGCAAGTACGCATAATCGCCCTTATACCAAAGTGGTGAGCGATGGTGAAAAACGAATTTGGTTTGCCTTTACTGATGGTCATCCCCGTAATGAGCCCTTGAATTCCATCTATACCATGTATTACGAAGGTGGTAACTTGTATCAGGTTGATGGAACTGTGTTGGGAACGATGGATGCATTGCCCATTGATCAGAATAAGGTCATGAAAGCTTATGATGCATTGGAGACAACTGTACGTAGCTGGATTTGGGATGTGGCACTGGATGATCAGGGGTATCCTGTAATTGTTTATACCCGACTGAATGAAGAAACGGAACATCACTATTTCTATGGCAGATGGACCGGTTCAGAATGGAAAAGTTATCATTTAGCCAAAGCTGGTCAGGACTTTCCGCGTAAAGAATGGGGAAAAGGGAACCGTAATCCGGAACCTCATTACAGTGGTGGTCTCATTTTAGATCATCAAAATCCCAATGTGGTTTATTTGTCTAAACCGGTGAATGATGTGTTTGAGATTTTTAAATATCAGACGAATGATGGTGGACAAACATGGGCACAAACACCTGTTACGGCTAAGTCAAAACAGGATAATGTTCGGCCGTATGCGGTAAGGAATGTACCTGTTGGAAATGATCCTTTGGTGTTGTGGATGGAAAACAACATGTATGAGCACTATTCGAATTATGATGCAACCATAAAGATGGATGTGTTACAGCCTGATTTATCCGGAATGATGGAGAAGCATGCAGTGAAGCAGGTCATGAAGAAAGTAGCCGATTGGCAAGTGCAAACTCCTTTGCGACATAATCTGGCCGATTGGACCAATGGTGCCATGTATACAGGAATGGTGGAGTGGGCCAAAATGGCGGATGATGATAGTTATTTCGAATGGCTGAAGAATATAGGTAATAAGATGAGCTGGAATCACATGGTGCGTCAGAATCCTATGGGGCGATATCATGCCGATGATTATTGTGTGGGGCAGATGTATGTGGAGCTGTACCGTCACTATGGTGATGAAAAAATGATTAAACCGATGATGGATTATCTAAATTTAATGTTGGCACATCCATCAGAAAATAGCCTTGAATTCAGATGGGCAAAAGATTATTGGCCAACGGAGCGATGGGCCTGGTGTGATGCACTTTTTATGGCACCTCCGGTTTGGGTGAAGATGGCCAATGTCACAGGAAATAAAAAATATTTGAAATTCTTCCACACAGAATTTAAAGCCACAACCGATTATCTGTTTGATGAAGAAGAGCAATTGTATTTCCGTGATTCAAACTATTTCGATAAAAAAGAAGAAAATGGTGAGAAGATGTTCTGGGGTCGCGGTAATGGTTGGGTCTTGGGAGGATTATCTAATATTCTGAAGGAACTTCCGGCAGATTATAAACACCGCGAATATTACGAGGATATTTTCGTGAAAATGGCCGGAAAGATTGTGGCGCTTCAGGATGAGAAGGGCTATTGGCATGCCAGTATGCTGGATCCGGGCAGTTATCCCAATCCTGAAACCAGTAGTAGTGCCTTTTTTGTCTATGGTTTGGCATGGGGTATCAATAACGGGTATCTGGATAAAGAAAAATACCTGCCGGCAGTCGAGAAAGGCTGGAAAGCATTGGTGGATGCCGTATGGCCCGATGGTAAATTAGGATGGGTACAGCCCATTGGTGAAAATCCGAAAGATGTAACCGCTGAAATGACTGAAGTATATGGTGTGGGAGCCTTTTTATTGGCAGGAAGTGAAGTGTATAAGTTATCAAATTGATAGATAAGTAGCTGTTTGTCTGTTTTTGTTGAATTGAAGTTTTAAAATATAAAATTGAAAGTTATGAGTTTAGAAGTGCGTTATGCAGTACATCCGGAGGATGCGAAGAGTTACGATACAACTCGTATTCGTAAAGAGTTTTTGATGGAAAATGTAATGGTACCAGGAAAAATCAGTCTGGTTTATTCTTTTTACGACCGTTACATTGTGGGTGGGGTAGTGCCGGTTGATCAGCCGATAATATTAGGAACTTTTGATGAGTTAAAAGCCGACTATTTTCTGTTTCGTCGCGAGATGGGAATTATCAATGTAGGTGGTGCTGCTAAAGTAACAGCTGATGGAACGGTTTATCAATTGGGATTTAAAGAAGCACTTTATTTAGGAAAAGGAAATAAAGAGGTGGTATTTGAATCAGAAGATGCGGCACAACCAGCGCGTTTGTATGTGAATTCAGCCCCTGCTCATAAAGAATTGCCAAATCGTCACGTTACTTTGAAAGAAGCGAATGTGATACAGTTAGGGTCGCAGGCTACGTCTAATGAAAGACAAATTAATCAATTGCTGATCAAGGAGGTTGTTGAGACGTGTCAGTTGCAGATGGGTATGACAGAATTGAAGCCAGGTAGCGTATGGAATACCATGCCGGCACATACGCATAACCGTCGCATGGAGGCTTATTTCTATTTTGAAGTACCCGAAGGGCAAGCAGTGTGTCATTTTATGGGTCAGCCTGATGAAACGCGTCACATCTGGATGCACAATGAGCAAGCTGTTTTATCACCTTCGTGGAGTATTCACAGTGCAGCCGGTACTTCAAACTACACATTTATCTGGGGTATGGCAGGTGAGAACCTGGATTATGCAGATATGGATATCAGACAACCAAATGAACTAAAATAAACATCATCATTATGATTAAGCAATTATTTGATTTAACAGGAAAAGTAGCACTTATTACCGGTGGTACACATGGTATAGGAATGGCTATTGGTAAAGTTTTAGGACAAGCTGGTGCTAAAATTTGTGTGAACGACTTGTCTCAGGATAAGCTCGATGCTTGTAAGGAAGAATATGCTAAGGTGGGTATTGATGTGTATACATTGGTGTTCAATGTGACCGATGAAGAGCAGGTTGATAAAGGTATTTCTCAAATTGAAGCCGATTTGGGTGGTGTGGACATCTTGATTAATAATGCCGGCATTATCAAGCGTATTCCTATTCTGGATATGCCCATTGATGATTTTAAACAAGTGATCGATGTGGACCTGGTGGCACCTTTGATTGTGGGTAAGCGTGTGGCGCCTGGTATGATTGCTAAAGGGGCCGGTAAAATTATCAACATGTGCTCTATGATGAGTGTATATGGTCGTAATTCGGTTTCGGCCTATGCTGCTGCCAAAGGTGGCTTGAAATTGTTAACCGCCAACATGTGTTGTGAGTGGGCTAAGCATGGCGTGCAAATTAACGGTATCGGTCCGGGTTACATTGCGACGTCTCAAACAGCTCCTATTCGTGAAGGGAATCATCCGTTCAACGATTTGGTGATGATGCGCACACCGGCTGCTCGTTGGGGTGAGCCTGAAGATGTTGGTAATGCCGCTTTATTTTTATCCTCTAAAGCAAGTAACTTTGTAAACGGTCATGTGTTGTATGTGGATGGTGGTATTTTGGCCAATTTCGGCTATGTGAAAGGTGAAAATGATATCTAATCGTACCTCATTATAAATGAATGACAATCTCCTTTTGATTGGTTGAGGACGCCATGTGCCCCATCCATCAGAGGGAGTTGTCTGATTAAAAAACATGCAGATGAAACTACATTATATCCTTTTACTGGTTATTTCTGGTACCTTATTTTCTTGCCAGGAGAAAGTGGCTTTTTCGGTTAAGAATCCTGTTGATCTGGAACGTACAGA
>JAEINY010000135.1 GCA_016342595.1 Marinilabiliaceae bacterium | reverse complement strand
ATCCCTGTTAAAGAATATTTTTCCTTTATTATTCCCCTGATTATATACATGATATAAATGACCTTCTTCAAAATACATTGTGCCATATTCTAACTAATGAAGTTAACCAAAACAGATGTAATCATCAAATTATACCGATTGTATAATAAAGCTGGCATTATCTCATGAATATGACAACCTACATACAATTTCCCATGACGTTACCATTGAAGGCTTGACTAATCAAACACCTGCTTAGTCAAGCCTTCAATGGCAACCTTATTTTCCCCCACGAGTCAGGATCCTTGTCGGACTCAAAAACAGCTCTAACCTCCACTATTTTTTTACCGAATCATAAGATGACTGATTATTAGTGACAGAAACCGTTAATATCAAAAGCTCCCATCATTTTTTTTTTACATTTGTAGCTTCATTTGAGGAAAGACAATGAGACACGAATTTGATTTTCTGGTCATCGGTTCTGGTATTGCCGGATTAAGTTTTGCCCTAAAGGTAGCTGATCATGGTAAAGTAGCAGTGATAAGTAAAACGGAGGTAAAAGAAACCAACACGGCCTATGCCCAAGGTGGTATTTCGTCGGTGACGTATGCCCCCGACAATTTCGAAAAGCACATTAAAGATACCCTGATTGCCGGCGACGGTGAGTGCCGCCCCAAAACGGTGCGCAAAGTAATCAGCGAAGCACCGGATCAAATTCAGCAATTACTTAACTGGGGCACTCAATTTGATAAAAAGGAAGACGGTCATTACGACTTGCACCGTGAAGGTGGTCATTCGGAATACCGCATCTTGCATCATAAAGATAATACCGGGGCTGAGATTCAACGCTCTTTGATTGAACAGATTCACCAACATCCGGATATTACGGTATTGGAACATCACTTTGCAGTGGAGATACTCACACAGCACCATTTAGGTAAAGTCACGGAGCCCTGGATGCGCGACCTGAAGTGTTATGGGGCCTATGTACTCAACAAGCAATCGGGTAACGTAGAAACCATCCTGGCCAAAACCACCATGATGGCAACCGGTGGTATTGGCAGTGTGTATCACACCACAACGAACCCGCTAATTGCTACCGGAGACGGCATTGCCATGGTATTTCGTGCCAAAGGGATTATTGAGAACATGGAGTTCGTGCAGTTTCACCCAACCTCTTTATACAATCCGGTGGAGCGCCCATCTTTTCTTATTACCGAAGCCATGCGTGGGTATGGCGGTATCTTGCGGACTCAGGATGGCAACGAGTTCATGCACAAATACGATGAAAGAGGTTGCCTGGCCCCCCGCGACATCGTGGCACGTGCCATTGATAATGAGTTGAAAAATACCGGCGACGAATTCGTCTATCTGGATGTCACTCATAAAGACGCGGAGGAGACCCGTGAACACTTCCCAAATATCTACAATAAATGCCTGTCATTAGGCATCGATATCACCACCGATAAAATACCGGTAGTGCCTGCCGCTCATTATTTATGCGGTGGTATTAAAGTCGATTTAAACGGCGAGAGTTCCATCAATCATTTATATGCAGCAGGCGAGTGTTCCTGTACTGGCTTGCACGGCGCCAACCGCCTGGCCTCAAACTCCCTGACCGAAGGGATTGTATATGCGGATGCGGCAGCCAAAGATGCGATAGAGAAGGTAAAACATATCTCCATTAACACACGCATCCCCGATTGGGACATTGAAGGCACCACCAGTCCGGAAGAGTTGGTGCTGATTACCCAAACCAATAAAGAAGTGGAGCAAATCATGAGTTATTACGTAGGTATTGTGCGCTCCAACATCCGCCTGAACCGGGCTTACGACCGTTTGGAAGTACTGTATCGCGAAACAGAACAGCTCTTTCGTAAATCCATCGTGTCGCAACGTATTTGTGAACTGCGCAATAAAATTAATGTGGGTTACCTCATCATCAAAATGGCTCGTAAACGGAAAGAGAGTCGTGGGCTGCATTATAATGTGGATTATCCAGGGAAATTGGAGCTATAAATCAAATAATAAGGGCTGCTCAACAGGCAGCCCTCCTTGTTGTGTATAGCCTTCATTGTTATTTGATAATGCGGTATTGCTTAAACCCATTGAGCGTATTAATATAAATGATATAGTACCCATCCGGTATATCTGAAATAACTACGCTGTTGACACCTGGGGCCAATATCATTCGCTTCATTTCTTGACCTGTGATAGCATAGAAAGTAGCCATCCCGGCATGCTCAGTCTCAATCATCAGTTCACTCTCTACTACCGTGGGATAGATAAAAACAGCTCCTGTTTCAACAGTTTTTACGGCGGTAGCACCATATGAGTGGGTGGTACGTGTGACATTTTCAAAAAGCTGAGTGCCGAAGTTATAATTCTGAAAAACAATGGAAATAATCCGGGAAGTACCATCATCATATACGTAATTGTTCTTTGCATGATAAACAATTTCCCACCCAGGTATTCCTTCATCATATGCTTGAGTCTCTGTTTCGGTCACATTTCCATTGAAATCATAAGTGGTGGTTTGTATCGATCCGTCTGATAAAACACCACTGGTATAGTCTTCCTCGCGAGCAACCACCTGAAATGGAGTGGAGCTGATTTCCATGAACCAACTATTTTTCCATGTAAATTCATAAGGCATTGTCTCTCTTGCTCTTTCCATCAGACAAGAGTGATTGTTTTCATCAATAAACGTGGTGGTTTCTCGAAATCTGGGTTCCCAAGCTCCGGTACCTTTCCCTGCAGAAGCTTCCCACCAATTAGTGTTTTTAATAACCACAGATGGGATAGCAATAGTCCCATCCTTCGATTTTAGACCAAAACTTATGGGCTCAGGATAATCCACTAGCAGCTTTTCTTTATTTCTATATGATGTATCAGCATTAATATCACCGTAGCCTCTATAGGATTGCATAATGTATCGAAGTGCATAACTTTCTTCTACATGACCTACCGGGTCCCAGTTATACCACTCCATATCAATATACCGCTTCTTCAAAACATAATCCGTTGAATTATATTGGTAGTGATAAGCCTTATTGACCTGGTTCTGTTCATCAAAGAAATATTCCACTTTCTCCTTATTCACTTCTGTTTTAGAAGCCAAAATACCCATGGGAGAATATGTATATTCCATCCTTTTCTGTACCTCCCAATCCGTCCCGTTAAAGACAGAGTAGTCGCTAGAAATCAATTGATCTTGTAGATTGTAAGCACACACGGTTTTATAGCCATGATCTATTATCCAACTAGTCCCAGTCCACGTTTCCACAAAATCAGTAATGGTCTCACCATCGTCATCGTACTCGTAGGTTGTACGCGATACATAGCTCCACACATTGCCCGACCTGGTTTGAGTTGTTAACAAGGAGATGCGATCATCAATATCATATTCATACAAAATACGGCAATCACCAGTCTCAACTTCAATTGTCCGCCCTTGCTCATCGTATTCGTAATTAGAAGTAGACGGATTGGTCCATGCATTACCATCCCACTCTTCGAAGGTAATGGATTTAGGTTGATCAATGGCTGCAGCACTTTTAAGCTCAGTAAAAGAATGATTGGCCTGGCTCCATGCAGTCATACAAATCACCAAAACGGTCAGTAAAGTAAATACCTTTTTCATATGTATCGTTTATAATTAACTGACAACCCGTTGAAACTTAATTTCAGATGCTCTCCCCATTAACACCCTATTTTAAAGCCACATAATTTCCAAAATTAAGAATGGAATTCAGGATTGTCAATGGCTGATTGGCAGACTTTTTCTTTGAATGCCATTTGCCCTTTTGTTAAAAAGGCTGTCTGATAGAAAAAAACAGAAACCCTAGCACTGACGATAAAACACTGATGATGACTGCTAACCATTATACTCTTAGATCATGTTCCACGATTTCTCCGCTTTCCATAAAAAAACGGCTAATTACACGCATATCCGTGTGCTTCCTCCTCATATCTGCTCACCTATACCCCTTATCCGGATGAGTTCCCCCCTTATCCGCCCAGCTTTAATCATTTATCTGCGGGTCATGACTGCTTATCCGAGCCCGGAGGACAGTTATCCGTGATGCAAAATATCTTATCCGCGTAAAAACCGTGTTATCCGGATACAGTAACCTTTTTTAGAAGGGACGCCCCCCTTCTCAACACGAACTTAAAAATCAGTGCCACTAAAAATTACCTATTATCCAAATTTCAACTATTTTTGTGCTTTTGGTTTAAAACTATAAGTAAAACATATGGCACAAGAGGACGTTTTTAAGAAATTGGTCGCTCACTGTAAAGAGTACGGTTATGTATTTCAATCCAGCGAAATCTACGACGGGCTGGGTGCTGTTTACGATTACGGTCAGAACGGTGTAGAGCTCAAAAACAACATTAAAAAATATTGGTGGGATTCCATGGTGAAACTCCACGATAATGTAGTGGGCCTGGACTCGGCTATCTTTATGCACCCCACTACCTGGAAAGCTTCTGGTCACGTGGATGCCTTCAACGATCCGTTGATTGATAACAAAGACAGTAAAAAACGCTACCGTGCCGATGTATTGATTGAAGATCTGATCCAAAAATTTGAAGAGAAGATCAATAAAGAAGTCACCAAGGCTAAGAAACGTTTTGGAGAGAGTTTTGACGAAGCTCAATTCCTGGAAACCAATCCTCGTGTGCTGGCTAACAAGAAGAAGATTGACGAAGTTCATACCCGCTTCGCCGAGGCTTTAAATAATAATGATCTGGAAGATTTACGTCAGATTATTGTGGATTATGAAATCGCGTGTCCCATCTCAGGTACTAAAAACTGGACCGATGTACGTCAGTTCAACCTGATGTTCTCCACCGAAATAGGATCCACTGCTGATGGAGCACAGAAAATATATCTGCGCCCGGAAACAGCTCAGGGAATTTTTGTGAATTACCTGAATGTGCAAAAAACCGGCCGGATGAAATTACCGTTTGGTATTGCTCAAATTGGTAAAGCCTTCCGTAACGAGATTGTGGCCCGTCAATTCATCTTCCGCATGCGTGAATTCGAACAGATGGAGATGCAATTCTTCGTCCGTCCGGGAGAAGAGATGAAGTGGTTTGAGTATTGGAAAGAAGCACGTATCAACTGGCACAAAGCCATTGGTATGGGCGAAGAAAAATACCGTTTCCACGATCATGAGAAATTAGCTCACTACGCCAATGCCGCTACTGACATTGAGTTCAAGATGCCATTTGGTTTCAAAGAAGTAGAGGGTATCCACTCACGTACCGACTTTGATTTAAAACAACACCAGGAGCATTCAGGTAAGAAAATCCAGTATTTCGATCCGGAGTTGAACAAGAGTTATGTGCCTTATGTGATTGAGACGTCGATAGGTGTGGATCGTATGTTCCTGAGCATTATGGCCGGGGCTTACAACGAAGAAGAGATTGAAGGCAAAGATGGTAAGAAAGAAACCCGTGTGGTATTGAACCTACCTCCTGTATTGGCCCCCATTAAACTGGCTGTGTTACCATTGGTAAAAAAAGACGGACTGCCTGAAAAAGCACGTGCCATCATTAATGACCTGAAATTCGATTTCAATTGTCAATATGATGAAAAGGATTCTATTGGTAAGCGCTACCGTCGTCAGGATGCCATTGGTACACCTTTCTGTGTGACCATTGATCACGATTCACTGGAAGATGACAGTGTAACCATCCGTTACCGCGACACCATGGAGCAGGAACGGGTGAAAATTGCCGACTTACACGGTATTATTGCCGAAAAAGTGAGCATGAAAGAGCTGTTTAAAAAGATTTAGAGATACCACGCTTTGCGTGTGCGACCTAATATTCAGGGGGTGACTAAAGCATTTTGCAATCGTCACTCCCTAATATTTTTGAAGGCCTATGTCATCGGATGTTTTTTAAAGCCTCCCATCCCGCATATTACCCATTTATCCCAACTTATCGCATTCCCTATTCCCACCTGTATCACATAGTTCTTTTTCATCCCTTTAGATTCTGCTTGTTGCCCGATTAATATTCCTCCATTTAATTTTATACCAAAATGAAGGATATGATGAGACCGTTTTTAGTAGTGAGTTTATGGCTATTTTTTAGCACCGCCTTATTTGCTCAGTATTCACACAAGGCGATAGTGGATTCAATTATAATTGAGAAAAACTGGCGGACAAAAGATAAAATCATATTACGCGAATTGGAATTTGGAGTGGGTGATCAGCCAACCAATGAAACAATAGAGCAGTCGATTCAGAAGATCTGGAATATTGGAAACTTTGCAGAAGTATCATACAGACAAGATACATTAAACGATGGACGCCGGCTATTTAAAATAACAGCCCGAGATGCTTTGACAATCGTTCCTATTCTATCATACAGCGGAAATAAAAATGATTACAATCTATCATTGGGTGTAAGTGACAACAACTTTCTGGGACGTAACATTGGATTAAACCTGGTTGGGTCGACCGGAACAAATGGTGTCTCCTATAATTTCGGCATAAAGCTACCACGGCAGTTACTTTATAAAAATATGACTTTAAGTGTGAATAGCTCAATGGGCCATAACACCTACACCCGTTATGCCAATCGTGAAGCGGTATCCCATGTGGCTATCAGACAGAAAAGTTTTGGTTTACATGTAGGAAATCCCAATCACACCGATTTCTCATACACCTTTTCTCCCGACCTTGACGTTTCCCTTTTTAACCACCAAACAGATACCTCATTGGTCGATGCCTCGCTCCCTTTTAGTCAGGAATACAATGTAACCTATCTGTCAATAGGAATGAGTGAATCAGTGGGTATTATCAACCAAAAACGTCATCAAAAAGATGGTTATTCCTTCCACTTGAGTACCGGTTTCAACATCGGTCTCAATGGCGAGAGTCCCTATTATCAAACTATAAGTGGAGGTGGACAGTATCATAAGTTGTTTAACCGGGTCGTTCAACTGAGCTCATCGTTTTCAACCGGCTACACCACGGCCAACACCACCTCACTAAAACACCATTTGGGATCCGGACAAGTAAAGGGTATCCTCTTTGGTGAAATTTCAGGCAAATCATACTATTCGGCAGCTCTTGGAGGATATTTCACCTACCTCAATAGCAAATGGCTGGCCGTCGTACATTCCATCTATTTCAATGCCGGTAACGGCACTGAAAAATATCCCGATCTCTTCACCACCCATCCCCTTATGGCGGTTGGTACCGGTGCAGAACTCCGGGTCCCTATGGTTCCATGGCTCTCTATACGCTTTCATTTTACCTATTCCGGGAAGAATAGCAACTGGTTCAATATGGAGTTTTAATATAAGTTTCAAAAAGATATTCGATCAGACAATTGACTTCCTTAGATCCGAAACATATATTGAGCTTCTGTGATCAATATATACTGTTTCGAAAATAGCGGAGTATGTTACATTTTTGTCGTCAATTGCTGATTCTTACCCTATTTTTCACCCTCACCTTTATTCAATGCAAATCACCGTCTAAAACCGTGAATCAAAAAGTTTCACCCGGACCTGCACCCATCGAATATGACGACATCGGATTATATGAAGCTAAAATAGAAGGTGAAATAGTCGTTGAAAAGGACATACACTACCTGATCATTAAAAAAATCCTGCTGAGAGGTCGGTCTGTACCGGTCATTAGCTCTGGAGATAAGATCCAGTTACAACGCATTGAACCCTCTTCAGCCCCGTACAACTCACCTGTTAAAGGTACTCTCACTTGCTTATACAACCCTCGATCAGAAGATTGCTTATGGCAATTCAAAGTAATCAACAACTAAACAATTACTCATGGAACGTACAACGCTTTATACAGGAATGACTATCGTCTCGCTGGTAATCTTAGCGATCGTTTATCACATTCAACCCAATAGGACTCCCGCCCATCTCCAGGGTGAAGCAGCAGTAAAAATCAAATCTACGTATTCCCCACAAAGTATAGCCACTACAGCGGAAGAAAGAGATGCCTATTTTTTTAGTTTACTCAGAGATCCTGCACAAAATAAGATTCCCGATGGGATAAGGGCTAAAGAGCTGGATAAGTATCAATCATTAATAACTGAGCAACTGAAAAGTGCTGTGGCCTCTGATTACACCTGGTCTGAAGCCGGCCCCATCGACGTTGGCGGCCGCACAAGGGCATTGGCTATTGATGTACGTAATTCCGATGTGCTTTTAGCCGGTGGTGTATCCGGTGGTGTCTGGAAATCGACTGATAAAGGTCAATCCTGGTCACTGAAAAATTCACCTGCCGAAAGCTATTCTGTCACCTCCATCTGTCAGGATATCCGACCAGGCTCTCAGGATACCTGGTACTATGCCTGTGGCGAATATTGGGGTAACTCAGCCAATGCTCCTTCCACATCTTATCTTGGTCACGGATTATATATTTCGGAAGACAATGGGGAAAACTGGCAAGCCATACTCGGTACAGACTCCAGTCCTTATGAGTGGGACGATGATATGGATTATGTATCCAAAATAATGGTAGATCCTGTTAACGGAGACCTGTACATTGCCGCACATGGCTATGGTCTTTTGTTAGTTCGGAAGGAGAGTGATGTATATATCCTTAATCCCGTCCTTGGTGGCCTAAATCAACACACTTTCTGCGATTTTGATATGGATGCTGCCGGAAACAAGCTGGTGGTATTATCTGAATTAGGTTTCACACCTCCTACCAATACTCCGGGCGTTTATTATGCGGCCAGCGGATCTTTCTCTTACACCCAAATAGATGCTACCTCCAGCAGTTTCCCCACAACCCATCAGCGCAGTTTAATTCGCTTTGCCCCTTCTGACCCGACTATTGCTTATGTTTTCACCACCATTGACGAGGGAGATGTCGCTTTTCACAAAATTGATATTGATTTAAACTCCCTGATTGATCACAGCGCCAATCTACCCAATTTTAGTGGCAATCATGGAAAACTGGGACCACAAGGAAATTACAACATGACACTGGCTGTTAAACCCGACGATGCCAACTTCATTGTCATTGGCAGCACCTCCTTATTCCGGTCAAACGATGCCTTTGCAACCACTCCCTCCATCCATTACGGCTGGATTGGCGGATATGGTCCTGATGGTGGTAACTCCATTTATAACGGCCACCACCCCGATTGCCATATTTCAGTCTTTGATCCGGCTGCCCCTGCAGCTCTTTGGAGTGGTCATGATGGAGGATTAAGTTATGTCTCAGATATTACACAGTCAACCACCACTACCCAACTGATGCCCTGGGAGGATATGAACAATGGCTATAATGTGACCCAGTTTTATACACTGGCCAATCCTGTCCGGGCAAATGACGATCGTTATATAGGCGGTACCCAGGATAATGGTTCCCCCTATTTCAAATGGGATGTTACTTCCGGCACTTCCGAAGATATCAGTTCGGGCGATGGTGCTTATTGCCATGTGGGAAAGAATTATATGTATGTATCTACCCAATACGGGAAAGTCATGAGAGTAGGCTATGATGCAGAAGGAGATCCGCTCAATCCCTATTCTTCCACGGGTCCCTATGATTGGTCATCCGTTTATCCTTCCGATGCCTCAGAGCAGTTGTTTATCAATCCGTTTATCATGAATCCCAATGATGAGAACATGATGGTGTATGCCGGCGGAACCGAAGTATGGATGAATAAAGCCATTGAAGCCATTCCCATTTATAATACCGGAGGAACGACGACTGGATGGTATGCCCCAACAGCATTGTCTGTGCCGGGATACACCGTATCAGCATTAGCCCTATCAAAAGTACCCGGTAATGTGCTTTATTATGCAGCCAATTCTTTTAGTGACCTTCCCAAAGTCTACCGGGTTGACAACAGCACCGCTGAAGAGGCGGATTTAATCAGACAGGATATTTCCGTACCCGGAGCCTCCTCAGGATCTTACCCCTATTTTATAGCTGTTAATCCGTTTGATGCCAATGAAATTATTATCGTTTTTTCAAATTATGGTGTCCCAAGTATTTTTCACTCATCCGATGGAGGTGCCAATTATACCCAGATTGATGGTAACCTTACGGCCACACCTTCTGTCCCCGGCCCTTCGATGCGCAGTGCTGCCATCCATTATTGGGACGGTAAACTGAAGTATTTTATCTCCACCAGTATCGGGGTATACGAAACAAGTATCCTAGATGGTGGCTCAACGGAATGGCAAAACATTGCCCCTTCTCAACTAGGAAATGTCGTATGCAACCGGGTGAAGTCCAATGAATATGATGGTAAAGTTGTAACTGCCACCCATGGCCGCGGTATCTTTGTGGGCACCTCTGACAATCCGTTATTTATTAATACCAAGTTGCCAAACCTCATAAAATTAACCACCAGCCCAAATTCAATTATTGATGTTAGTGATGTGTTTGGTCATGGTTCCGCTCAACCAGTTAGCGTATCGGTAGCCTCCAATTCCGATCCTACCATTGTTTCTCACAATCTAATTGGCAACAACCTTACTCTTAATTATTCAGCCATAAACACAGGCACTGCCATTATTACCCTACGCGGAACAAATGACACAGATATGGCAGATATGGCTTTTGCAGTCACTGTAGAAGAAGACCCCAGTACTAATATTATAGATGATTTTTCTGAAACTAAAACAGATATCTCACTGTACCCCAATCCAACAACAGGTACTTTTAAGATAAATGCAGAGAAGTACCAAAATAATGCCACGTATCAGGTAAACATATATGCTGCCAGTGGTGCAATGGTTTACTCACACTCATTTAAATCCGGTACAGATTTAACTAACCACAGGTTTGACTTATCGGATCAATCCCCTGGCATATATATCCTTTCCATATCTAGTAATGAACTAACTTACCACCAGAAACTCCATATCAAATAGAAC
Source organism: Marinilabiliaceae bacterium (assembly GCA_016342595.1). GTDB lineage: Bacteria > Bacteroidota > Bacteroidia > Bacteroidales > Marinilabiliaceae > JAEINY01. Next base: position 5,788 of record JAEINY010000135.1, on the reverse strand, counting down.
TATAATTTTCTGGTAATTTTACGCATCATGCGTGACTCAATATTCAAGGGGTGACTATTGTACTTTGCAAGAGTCACCCCTTGAATTCCTCTGCTGCATTATTTACACCAATAAATCATTCTGTTTTTTCTCAAGGCTTACTCTGATTTAACACTCTACTCTACAAGCCTGATGACTGACCAAACGCCTTAAAGTAATCTCAACTTCTATTGCTATTTTCAATATATTCACGTAAATTCTATATGACAATGAGCATTCCTTTCAACTAATCGAAAACGAACCTGTAGATGATGAAAAGAAAGTATCGCTATCAAAAACGAACGTCAATTATTTGTTTAGCTATGGTTATGACGGTTCTCATCCATACCGACACAGGTAAAACAAACCATTACTACGCCCCTCTTCCACCTACAGAAAAATCAGCGCATTCGCCCGAAGCCGAACAGATGAGTATGCATGGCCGGCACGATTACTTTTTTAATATGCTTAGAGATCCTGTCCAAAACCGGATTCCGGCAGGCATTCACGCTGATGAACAAAAAAAATACAAAGCACTCCTGAAAAATCAACTTAAAGCCACCAATTTAAGTACTTATACCTGGTCTGAAGTGGGTCCTTCTGATGTGGGCGGCCGCACCAGAGCCCTGGCCATCGATAAACGGAATTCCAATATCATATTAGCAGGTGGTGTCTCGGGAGGCATCTGGAAATCTATTGATAAAGGGCTATCCTGGTCCTTTAAAAGCAAACCATCAGAACTACAGTCGATCTCCTGGATTTGCCAGGATCCCAGAACCGGACATCAAAACACCTGGTATTATTCATCGGGCGAATACACGGGCAACTCCGCCAATGCCCCGAAAGCTACTTATTTTGGTCATGGCTTGTATAAATCAGATGATAATGGCGAAACCTGGTATGCCATACTTGGCACCGAAACCAATCCCTATGTATGGGACAACTGGATTGATTATGTGTCAAAAATAGAAGTGGATCCCAATACCGGTGATTTATATATCGCGGCCAATGGTTTTGGTCTGTTGGTGGCCGTCAAGCAAAACGATCATTATGAATTATCAGAAGTCATTGGTGGAGCAGATGATCATACCTATTGTGATTTCGACATTGATGAACAAGGCAATAAGCTCGTTGTACTGTCGGAATACAGCCTTAACAAATACTCCAATAATCCACCCGTTGAACCAGCTAATCCGCCCGGCGTTTACTACTCGGCAAAAGGAAGTTCAGAATACACACAAATTGATCCTGCCTCCGCTACTTTTCCCACTACTCATCAACGCAGTTTAGTTCGCATAGCCCCTTCGAACCCAGGCATTGGCTATGTTTTCACAACGATTACTGAAGGTCAGGCGGCATTTCACCAAATTGATTTATCCAGCAACACGTTGACGGACAGAACAGCCAATTTGCCCGAATTTTCAGAAACAACGGGCCGGTTGGGATTACAAGGTAATTATAACATGACCCTGGTAGTTAAACCCGATGATCCTGAATTCATCATCATTGGAAATACATCCTTATTCCGATCGGATGATGCCTTCAATACAATCACCACCAAAGATTACGCCTGGATAGGTGGCTATTCATCCAATGGTGGCTATAAACGCTACCCCAATCATCACCCGGATTGCCACATTACGGTATTTGACCCCAATGCGCCCAATACTATCTGGAGCGGGCATGACGGCGGGATAAGCATGATTACGGACATTACACAAGTAACGGCTCCTCAGTTAATGCCCTGGGTTTCGCTGAATAACGGCTATAATGTGACCCAGTTTTATACCGTGGGGGAACCGGTTAAAGCACATGATGACCGTTATCTGGGAGGCACGCAGGATAATGGCACCTCCTATTTCCAATGGCATGATCCCGCTGTATCCACACAAGACTTCAGCTCAGGCGATGGCGGCCACTGTTTCATAGGAGCAGAACATACCTTTGCGGCATCGCAATACGGAAGATTCTTTCGCACCCAAAATGATGCGGAAGGAAATCCATTATGTGCCTATTCTCCCGGCACTAAATGGTCCCGTATTTATCCTTCAGAAGCCACCGGGAAGCTGTATGTTAATCCTTATGTACTTAATCCCAATGATGAAAGTGTCATCTATTATGCAGGTGGGTCTCAGTTATGGATTAATAAAAACATTGCGACACTTCCCAACTATATTAGTTACGGCACTACCGAAGGCTGGTATGCTCCCACGGATTTATCAGTGCCAAACTATACTATTTCTGCCATTGCCAGTTCCAAAGTACCCGGGCATATCCTCTATTATGCAGCCTACTCATCAGCCGGCAAACCCCTTGTTTACCGGGTAGAAAACAGCCTGAATGAACCGGATGACCTCAGCCGGCAAGACATATCTGTCGCTCAAGCCCCCACTGGTGCCTACCCTTACGCCATTGCCATTAATCCGTTTGATGCCAATGAAATTCTGGTCATCTTCTCAAACTATGGGGTTCCCAGTATCTTTCACTCCACCAACGGCGGTGAGAGTTACAGCTGCATCGACGGGAACCTTGCAGCCACAGAAGAAATACCCGGTCCATCGGTTCGCAGTGCGACTATTTCCAATTGGTCCGGTGAGAAAAACTACTTCCTCTCTACCAGTATCGGTGTTTTCCAAACGCATCTGTTGAACGGGCCGACCACTGACTGGCAAATTGTGTCAAAAGACAAATTGGGAAACGTTCCTTGTAATCAGGTAAAGTCAAGTGTTTTTGATGGCAAAATAGTGGTGGCCTCTCATGGTCGTGGAATATTTGCCGGCTTATCAGATAATCCTTTGTTTATCCAATCCTGGTTGCCCAATCTTCAACGCTTAACCACCAGTCCGGATGATGAAATAGATCTGAGTACCATTTTTGGTCACACCGATAATCAATCGATCCAGATTTCGATTAAAAGTAACACAAATACACAGGTGGTCACTTCGAATTTATCAGGTCATCTGCTTTCACTGGATTACGCTGACCATACAAGCGGAACCGCCATCATTACTGTTCGGGGACAACAATCAGTTCATGTGGCTGATGTTGCCTTTTCGGTTACGGTAGAAGATGATGTGAGTACCGGAAACTCTGAAGAAGTGCCTGAACAAAGTCAGGCCTTGCTCATATATCCAAATCCGTGCAACGGTTTGTTTAAAGTCTCCTTACAGGACCACACAATAACCAGTTGCCAAGCCAAAATCTATAATGGGAAAGGGCAACTTATCTTCTCCCGTTCCTTTGCCGATTATAACGACATAAGCAATTATCAGTTTAAACAATCGCATCTACCTGAAGGGGTTTATCTATTCATTCTACAAGATGAACAAATACAAATAACGCAAAAACTCATCATCAGCCCTCATTAGCTATCAGATACGAACTCACCTTTCACGGATGCCTTGGCCAGGTGTTTCATGCCCTTGAAGGCTTGACTAAGCAAGTGCTTAATTTAGTCAAGCCTTCAAGGGTAAGCCCTAATGCAGCAAGCGGAATCATGTTGCGATCATATACGAGGGCAAATAATCACCCAGTGAGTAAAAAATTTGTATTTTCACACGAAATAATAAATGTAACGTACAATGATCGACAAGTTAAAAGGATTATGGCCCTACCTGGTGGCTGTCCTGTTATTTGTAGTGCTGAGTTTCGCTTACTTTTCACCTGTATTAGAAGGTAAGAAACTCCCGCAAATGGATAATTCCCATGCCATTGGGATGGCCAAAGAATTAATTGACCACGAAAAAGAGACCGGCGAACGGGCCATGTGGACCAATTCCATGTTTAGTGGCATGCCCTCTTATCAAATTCGTGGCGATGCCTCTAAAAACGTGTTTAGCCGTTTCAATAGAGCTTCTCGCTTGGGGCTTCCCTATTATACTGTGGCTATCTTATTCTTATATCTGCTTGGGTTCTACTTGCTCTTACTCAGTATGAAGGTCGATCATTGGTTAGCGGTGGTCGGGGCTATTGGCTTTGCATTTGGCTCCTACAACCTCATCATTGTCATTGCCGGTCACATCACTAAAACTTATGCCATTGCCCTCATGGCGCCGGTTATTGCCGGGATTTTATATGCCTATAATAAAAACCGGTGGATTGGAGGTATTCTTACGGCTGTTGCACTGGGGATGGAAATTGCTTATAACCATGTGCAAATCACCTATTACCTCTTCTTTCTGGTATTGGTATTGATCATTTCGAAACTCATTATTGCCATCAAAGAGAAAGCTATTAAGGCGTTTACACAGACCTCCGCCGTTTTGGCGCTGGCGGCTCTTTTAGCGCTTCTACCCAATATATCTAACTTGTGGACCACCTATGAATATGGAAAAGACTCCATCCGTGGCGCATCCGAATTATCGACTCCTGAAGGTGAAAAAGCACACAGTGGATTGGATAAGGATTATGCCTTTGCCTGGAGTTATGGCCTGCATGAAACTCTGACACTGATGATCCCGAATGTTGTGGGTGGAGCCTCAGAAGCACTGGCCGGTTCGGAAAGTGCCATGAAGCAAGTGGATAAGCGCATGAAAGAATACGTGGGACAGAACAGTCAATATTGGGGTGGCCGTTCATTTACCTCTGGTCCGGTATACGTGGGAGCCATTCTCTGTTTCCTCTTTTTTATCGGGGCCTTTTATTACAAAGGACGAGAGCGCTGGTGGCTCATTGCAGCAACCATTCTCTCCATCTTTCTGGCATGGGGTAAGAACTTTGGCTTCTTTAACGACTTCATGTTCTATTACTTTCCTTTGTATAATAAATTCCGGACTGTAGAGATGGCCCTGGTCATTGCCTCATTCACCATTCCTGTTTTGGGCTTCCTGGGATTAAAAACCTTATTTGACAAACCGGAACTGCTCAAGCAAGAGACCAAATGGTTCATGATTGCTTTTGGTTTAACCGGTGGTGTCAGTCTGCTCCTCTACCTCTTTCCGACTGCTTTCTATGATTTCTTGTCCAAACAGGAGATGGAGATGTTTTATCAACAGAAACAGCAAGGTGGTGAGATGGGCATGATGTACGGTCTTTTGGAAGACAACCTGATCATCGCGCGTAAAACATTGTTGAAAGCTGATGCCTTACGTTCCTTCTTCTTCATCTTACTGGGATCAGCTTCCCTATGGTTTTATGGTCAGGGAAAATTATCCACCCGTTACCTCACCTGGGGATTGGCCATTTTGATCTTCATCGATCTATGGAGTGTTGATAAACGTTATCTGAATAATGATCATTTCATTAGTAAGACCAAAGCAAAGCAAGAATTTACGCTGTCCAAGGCTGATAGAAGCATTAAAAAAGATATGGATCTCTATTACCGGGTTTTCTCGATATACCGCAATCCATTTACTGAAGTGACCACCTCCTATCATCACAAATCCATTGGTGGTTATCACGGGGCTAAATTACGCCGCTACCAGGATGTAATTGACCGCTACCTGCAAAACGATTGGCAAACGCTTATTTCCCAATTGAAACAAGGCTCGACACCGGGTGATTTGGAAATTGCCATGGAGAACATGCCGGTCATCAATATGCTGAATACGAAATATGTAATCTATAATCCCAATGCAGGGCCTATCTTCAATCCAAATTACATGGGTAATGCCTGGTTTGTGAACAACGTCAAACTGGTCGAGAACGCCGATGAAGAGATTGCCGCCATTGGGGGTGTGAACTTACATAAGACTGCTGTGGTTGAGAAGCGTTTTGCCGATTATGTATCAGATTATCGTTGTGATTCGGTATCCGGCATCTTGAATTTAGT